>JANOPX010000332.1:0-14613 GCA_031422115.1 Chamaesiphon sp. VAR_4_metabat_408
CGGGGGGACGGGGGGACTGGGGGAGACGGGGGGACGGGGGGAGGGGGAGACGGGGGGACTGGGGGACTGGGGGAGACGGGGGGACTGGGGGACTGGGGGGGTTTGTCAACTCCTTACTTGAGTTAGTTATCCCGAAAGTGGGGTGAAAACTGACATGTTCGATCGATGATATCTGTAGGTTGGGTAGCAGCCCGCGTAACCGAGAGCCTTTTTGCTGAGGCAAACGCTACGCGAACGCCTCGAAATAACCCAACATCCCCAGAGCGTTGGGTTTTCTCCAAAGGAGACGCTTCGCGTTAGCGTAGCTTGCGCTTTGCGCTTACGAGGCTCAACCCAACCTACTCCCAACCCCCAACTCCCAACTCCCGACTCCCAACTCCCGACTCCCAACCCCCAACTCCCGAAAGATTTGTAATTTTTGGTCGATCGATGATTTCCGATCGCCGTTCTGTGCTAATATCCGGTGGAATCTGCGACTCGTTCCGATCGAAATTGGTGTATTGCCCAGATCGGCGGGATCGAAAGCATCCATAACGATGCTGACGATCGCCACTCAACCAACAATCCTTTGCTCCTTTGACTGTAATTTCATGCAATTGAGAGACTCCCTCCGCCGAACCAAGATTGTTGCTACCATTGGGCCTGCAACTAATAGCCCCGAAGTCCTGAGACGACTAATCGAAGCCGGAGCGACTACCCTGCGGCTCAATTTTTCCCATGGTACTCATGACGATCATTTGGCAAGTATCCGATTGATTCGGCAAGTCTCCTTTGAACTCGATCGACCAGTCGGTATCTTACAAGATTTACAAGGCCCAAAAATCCGCCTGGGTAAATTTGCCGATGGGCCGATCGTCTTGAAAAATGGCGACCCGTTTACACTTACCAGTAAGATTATCCCAGGGACGCAAACGATGAGTTGTGTTACTTATGATAATCTAGCCCAAGAAGTGCCTGAAGGCTCGGCAATTTTGCTCGATGATGGCAAAGTAGAAATGGTGGTAAATCGAGTCGATCGAGATACCCAAGAATTGCACTGTACCGTAGTAGTCGGCGGTACTCTCTCCAACAATAAGGGCGTAAACTTCCCTGGAGTGTACCTCTCGGTCAAGGCGATGACGGATAAAGACCGTCATGATTTAATGTTTGGATTGGATCAAGGAGTAGACTGGGTTGCACTTAGTTTTGTCCGCAATCCTGCCGATATCCTCGAAATCAAAGAACTGATTGCCAATGCGGGTAAAGAAGTCCCTGTCATCGCCAAAATCGAGAAGCACGAAGCGATCGAACAGATGGAAGAAATCCTCGCCCTCTGTGATGGTGTCATGGTAGCACGAGGCGACCTCGGCGTAGAAATACCCGCCGAACAAGTCCCCAGAATCCAAAAACAACTCATCGCCACCGCCAATAGGCTAGGCATCCCTATCATCACCGCTACCCAGATGCTCGACAGCATGGTAAGTAGCCCCCGTGGTACTCGTGCCGAGATTTCTGACGTGGCTAACGCCATCCTCGATGGTACCGATGCCCTGATGCTCTCCAACGAAACTGCTGTAGGTAGTTATCCGATCGAAGCCGTCCAAACTATGGCTAAAATTGCGATCGAAACCGAGAAAGAAAAATTCTCTCGTCGTTGGGAAGATCGCAAGCGTTCGATCCCTAATGCTATCAGTGAAGCTGTGGGAAATATCGCCGAACAACTCGAAGCAGCCGCAATTATCACCTTCACCAAAACTGGAGCTACCGCTCGCAGCGTCTCCAAATTCCGCCCATCCAAGCCAATTTTGGCCGTTACGCCCCATGTAGACGTAGCGCGTAGGCTTCAGATGGTTTGGGGAGTTCAACCCATGCTCCTGCTCGATCTAGCCAACGTTAAGGACAATTTCCAAGCAGCCATCAACATGGCGCGGACGAATAAGCTACTCCAAGAGGGGGATTTGGTCGTCATGACCTCTGGTACCCAAGGGGTAGCTGGTTCGACAGATCTCGTCAAAGTCGAAGTTGTCACCGCCGTCCTCGGACAAGGCATCGGTATCGGCCAAGGATCCATCACTGGAGCCGCTCATATCGCCCGCACACCAAAGGATATCGCCCATTTTAATAAGGGTGACATCTTAGTCGCCACAACCACCAATGCTGAATATTTGGAGGCGATTCGCAAAGCTAGTGCGATCGTCGTCGAAGATGAAGGGATGGTTTGTCATGCGGCTGTACTTGGCTTGCGGTTGAATATTCCCGTCATTGTTGGTGTGAAAGATGCCACGGCGAATATTCGTGGCGGTACGGTGATTACCCTCGATATCGAACGCGGTTTAATCTATTCAGGTGCGATTAATCTGAATCAATAATTGCCTCCAATTGGCAGGTATGTCCTTTTCATGAATTGCCCCTACCTGCCAATCTGGTTCGGTTGACAGGCGGTTAAAACCGCAGCTATAAAATCAAAGTCCGCCTACGCGGACTAATAACATCAAATATCAGTCCGCGTAGGCGGACTTTGCTTGTATAGGCGCGACTTTAGTCGCTAGCTAGAATCTTAGTAAAATGCCACAGACTTTTCTACCTGCTCGAATCAACCAACTTACAGAGCCAGATTCGATCGATCTAGCCAGTCAAATTCGGCGGGTAGATATCCAGACACCACTCATTCCCACAGCCATCCCGACGAGCTATGTCCAACAGGGAGTCGGTGGAGTGCCGATCGTTTTTCTACATGGGTTCGATAGTTCCCTATTTGAATTTCGCCGGATTATGCCCCTCATCGCTCCTCAACAGGCGGTTTGGGCGATCGATCTATTAGGGTTTGGATTTACAGATAGAGCCGTTGAGTGCCCCTTTAGCCCTGCTAGTATCGACACTCATCTCTATGCCGTGTGGGAGACGCTGATTAAACAACCGATGATTTTAGTCGGCGTATCAATGGGTGGTGCCGCAGCGATCGAATTTACTCTCAAACATACCAGTTGCGTCGAGAATCTCATTCTAATCGACAGTGCTGGATATAGTCAACCACCCGCGATCGGGAAATTCTTGATTCCACCCCTCGGCTATTTGGCGACGAAATTTTTATCGACTCCCAATGTGCGAAAAAGCGTGAGCGAAAAAGCTTATTTCGATCGATCCTTCGTCACTGATGATGCTCAATTGTGCGCGGCTCTACATCTAGAAATGCCTCGTTGGAATGAGGCTTTGATTGATTTTACCCGGAGTGGTGGATTTGGCTATACGATCGATCGGCTATCCCAAATTCAACAGCAGACGTTGATTCTGTGGGGCGATAGCGATCGAATTTTGGGTACCAAGCCAGCCCAACAATTTGTCGATAATCTACCCAATGCTCGACTAAAATGGATTCCCAACTGCGGACATGTACCGCACTTAGAGCAAGCTAAACTTACGGCGGATTCGATTCTAGATTTTGTCAGATAGATCGATTGTTAATCTATGAACTCTGGAGGTAATATAAATAAACCATCCTCTTGACAGGAAAAATCGATCGCTTGCACCACAGCGTCGATATTCAACTCACCATATATGTGGGGAAATAGATTATTTATCGTCGCGCCTTCATAACGAACTTCTGGTTTGATTCGATCGCAATCAATCAGCAGAATCACCAAATCCTTTTGGTTTTTGAAGAACCGATTTGCCGAACCAATTAGTTGAGCGAGAGTAGAACAATGGATAAATCCTTCAGGATCTAATGTTGGGCCTCGATAAGTACCAATATTCTTGGCTGCTTGCCATTGTTGGCGTTGAGTAATATGTAAAATGGTATTCATAATGAAGCAAATATTCTTAATATTAACTATTAGTAGATCTAATTTGAGGTAGTTTGGCGTAATCGCAAAGCTCAGGCTCCGCCAATGCGTAGCGTCGGCTTTGCCGAATCGAAAGCTTTTAAATCTTTGAGAACCAGTTAAGATCGTACTTTTTAGATGTCCTTTCTGTCAACCGATTTATAATTATGTTATCATTGAAGGTAGACTCTAATAACATTGCCGACTATTGTTCTGATTCTTGATATCAGACTGGTACGCCAGCCTTTGGTCTGAGCGTGTACCGCCGCGCACTATTATTTGTCGATCGTACGATTAGCTAAGTGGTAAAGCAGCCGACATTTATCGGAAAACCCTAGGTTCGACTCCTAGATCGTACTCCAAAAAGTTAGCTCATTTGGTAGAGCAATCGACTTCCCCTCGATGTGTAACAGGTTCAATTCCTGTACTTTTAACACCCTCCGCCAGAGGTAAAATTAGGCACTTCATAAAGGATGAAGCAAATGGCGAAAGCCGCCATAGGTACGAGAGAAATCTCTAGATGGTTCGAGTCCATTATCTTTTTTCAAGAAGCTCTGTAAAGTTGGCGTTTAGCAAGATTTAGTCACGGCTAGATGTTGCAACAGATTTGGACTAGTGCGAAGGGTAGCATTGTCAATTTGAGTATATCCCTTCATTTGTTCAAGATAGTGTTTCTGTGGGAATACTAACATTGGTAGATAGAACGGTATATTTGATGGTTGATGAAGATTTAGTTATCTTCGGGTAGCTATTGAATCTCAATCTACTTAATCCAATTGGCGATAAACCTTTTGTCCGTTACAAAGCTGTGATAACGCCAGCAATTGCAGAGTTAAAATAACACCACATCAACAATATCTTTTGTTTTGGCGCATTAAGATCGCCAATAATTATGTTCAAGACTTTTTATATCAAACCCAACGAGCGGGGAATATTATACAATCGAAGCGCTCTCAAAGCAATCTTAGAGCCAGGTGTATATCGTTACTTCGGTTGGAATTGGAGCGTCAAAACTTATGACCTCAATCAACCAGAAGCTCAGATCGAGCAATTAGAACTATTGCTGCAAACAGACAGATCTAAATTAGAACAGCATCTAACGATCGTCAGAACAGAATTCGATCGAGTAGCATTGCTCAAAATTAATCAAAATTGGGTTGTCGTTAATCCAAATCAGTTACGCGCTTTCTGGAAGGGATTTATCCCCGTCGAAGTTCGCTACTTTAACCTATCAGAAAATTTAGAATTACCCGCAGATCTGGTCGAACAAACGCGAGGATCTTCCCTAGCCGCAATCAAAAGATTTCAGGTATCTGAAGCTGAGATTGGTTTGATGTACGTCCAAAATAACTTTGTTCGTCCATTAGCTTCAGGTGAATATGCTTTTTGGACAGCACTAAAAGATGTTCAATTGAAGACTCTCAATCGGATGATTCCCAATCCAGTATTTCCGGCTGAAGATGTCTTAATCGATCGACATCCCGCATTCATCGCTGAATATTGTACCGTTGCTGAAACATTAGCCCAACAAGTAGCAATTGTCCGCGATAAACAACAACCGATCGCTATTTTACCACCCCATAGTCGCAAATTGTTTTGGCAAGGCGTAACAGTCGAAATTATCGACATCGCTACCAATCCCAAACTCACACCAAAATTAGTGGGTGAATTTGTGTCGGGTTCCGAAGCATTGAAAAAGATGAGCAGTGATGCTCTACACATCCGAGAAGTGCCAGTACAGCATCAAGGCTTCCTATATGTCGATCGAGTATTTCAAGTCCAATTAGAGTCAGGTATCCATGCTTGGTGGTCATTTAATCGATCGTTTACATCAATTGCGATCGATCTCAGACTTCAGACAATTGAAGTTAATGGACAAGATATTCTCACCAAGGATAAAGTCCCATTACGTTTGAATCTCACCGCTGGTTATCGGATTAGCAATCCCTTGCAAGCGATGAATAGTTTGGCAGATATTATCGGCTTTTTGTACAAAGAGTTGCAATTTGCGTTGAGAGGAGCCGTAGGCGAAAGAACTCTAGATGGACTACTCGAAGATAAAGGCACGATCGATCGAGATATTGCTGAATATATCCGACTCAAGACTGCTGACTATGGCTTAACAGTCGAATCTGTCGGAGTCAAAGATATCATTCTCCCCGGAGAAATCAAAGCAATCTTGAGTAAAGTAGTAGAAGCCGAAAAATCAGCTCAAGCAAACGTCGTTCGCCGTCGAGAAGAAACAGCCGCCACTCGCAGTATGCTCAATACTGCCAAAGTGATGGAAGACAATCCCGTCGCACTGAGATTGAAAGAATTGGAAGTACTCGAACGAATTGCCGAGAAGATCGATAAAATTCAAGTTAATGGTGGTTTGGATAATATTCTGACCGATCTGATTAGTATTCGACAAAAATCTTAGATATTAAAATTAGCACCATCCCAGTTATACACTAAAATAACGTCTTAAATTGGGGTGGGCAAAACAATGAAATTGTTCTGGACTTGGATTTGAAGCTTGTTTTTTACAACAACATCTCTCCAGTCAGCATATGCTGCTGGAGGGAGATATCGATAGCTGCGAGCATCATACTTACCTTCAATCCCTGTCATTGCCATCATCATACTGGTAGCAGCAGCTTTGACTCCATCATCTGTGCTTCTAGCATTGACATAAAAATCATTACCCGGCCATGATACATGATCCCAAGCTACAAAACTAAAGAGTTCATAGTCGGTGAAGTCATCGCCTGTTTCTGCATACAGATCTGGTTGACATAGCTGAGGCTTATTATTATTTCCTTTGATTAATGGTCGAATCAGCAGACTAATTTCACCGAACTCAAATCTTTCATTTTCGCACTCTGAATATGGATCGTAATAAACAACCTTAATATGTGTAAACTTATCACCATGAGTTTTTAAAAAGGTTTTCAGAGTATCCCCAAGCATCGATCCGAGTTGTCCCTGAAATATGCCTGCAAACTGTCCACAACCAAGTCCAGGGATAGTGATTAGAGCCATCTTCCCCTTGGATTTTGCTGTCTCATTTGCATATAGAAACCCTGGTAACAATCTGCGTTCGTAAAGTCGGTAATATGCTTGTCGATCTATTTCTCGTTGGCGTAGCCTCTCCCCTGGAGAATCGACAACTATTTCATGCCAATCCACAGGAGTCAAGTTAGAACCATTGCGTAATAGTGCTCCAGGCATGAATATCAACGTCCCTGAAAACGGCTCTTGATGGACATCAGGATGGCGATGTCTGCCGTTATCATAGATGGTGACTGGGGTAGCAATACTGATATCACCCAAAATTGAAAGTTCGGTTTGATTCCAGTCACTACCATCGCCACAAATTTCACTTTCTGCAAAAATTTGGGGATGTTTGGTGTTAATTAGTAATTCTAGTAAATCTATTTTGGTGAGTTCGGAGTCTCTATCTTTTAATCGATCGCGTAAATAAGATCCAGCAGTTTCATCAGCTTTGAGAGCTTGTAGATAATCACCGATCTTATCATCAGTTTGGTTATTTATTAAGACTCGATAGTTTTGCATATTTTATTCTAGAATAGATAGATCCAGATCCCCGACTTCTTAGAGAAGTCGGGGATCTGAGCGTCTCAGTAGTTTCAGTATAAATCTAGTATATTCAGAAAGATAGTTGTTTTCACTCTCCTTCTAATTTCTTGAACTCTTGTTCGAGCAGATCTTCTTCAGTGGTATAGAGGATGTCTCGACTGGTAATTTTATGCTGTTTGGCAAATTGACTGGCAAACTCTAATTTAGCCGGAATAGATTCATCTTGATGCAATAAGCTGACTTGCTCGTGACGGTAACGATTGCGTTTTTTCACCTGAGCATCTTGGTTTCTTACCCAAAAATAACGGTAGGAAGGAATAGTTACTAAACCGATCGCATACAGAAATAAAATCGGGACGATCGCCATTGAGATGCCAGTTTTGGCAAGCATAATTGATAAAATTCCGACCCCAATTAGATTAGCACCAAATAAAGCGATCGCCCAGTTTCTTTGAGTGGGTGTAGCTTGGGTAAACTTCCAGCTCCGCTCTCGTAGACATTGAGGAGATCGAGTAAATTGTTCGGGGTCATCTTTGAGCGTAGTTTGGAGGTCGGGAAAATGATATACTAATCGTCCGTCGGGACTAACTTCAGGAATACCATTAAACTTGCTCAGTACTGGTAACATATAGTTTTCATACTCTCGATCGGATTTTGCACCCAAATCATCTAAGTAAGGGGCAATTTGTTCGGCGATTGCTACTCCCTGCTGCCGATGGATCGTATTGCCAATATAACTCCACCGTCTTCGTTCGAGATCCGCATTAGGATTGCCATCACCAAATAATACCGAAAAGACTGCTTCTAGAAAATTTAATGGTTTTCCGGTAGTTTTCTCGCGGATAGGCGTTTTTTGCGACTGGTACTGTTCGCCAGGATTAGAATTTACTACAGTAGAGCTACTGCTATCACCCCAGGTGCAAATATTGAGCACGCAACTACCATTACCACCACCGCCATCGCCGCAATCCCCACAATCATTCCCATCACTACTAAATAGTGCTGCTAGTGTCAGTCCCAAAATAGTCAGATAAACTACACTAATCGACGCAATCAATAAGATCCCAAAAGAAATCTTAGTCAAATAAAATAGTGCTGCCCAGATCTTGTTCAACCAATCTTGGAATCTCAACTCTACACTTTTACGCAGTAAAATCTGGCGAAAATCTTTCGGTACAGCATAGATTAACTCACCAGTAGTGGTAACTTGGAGGTGTCCGCCAGTTTGATTGGCTAAATCTAGTAATCCCGAACGTGCTTGCTCCAAATGAATCCCTGCATGGGTAGCAACATCCCCACAGGTGACTCGATAACCAAGTTGTTCTACCGCAGTCATAAGCTGAGGATTGGCAGTCATTCGCTACTCTCCTGGAGATCGATTGGGTATCTCTATTCTACAAACACCTAAGAAAGGATTTTGGATTTTGCGGATGAAATCGCGCTGTAGGCGTTGGCGTTAGCCTGCCGGAGGCACAGACGTGTCGTTAGACGGTTTCCTCAGCGTTTCACCAAGCGGATTTTGGATTTTGGAAACCTTGCTGTTTCTGGAGTCGTTGGCGTAGCCTCTCCCCTGGAGAATCGATCCATCTGTCAAGATCGGTTTTTAAATTGGTATTATTTGCTCGAAGTGCGTTGGAGGTTGCGAGGATCTAGAGCATCCCGCAAACCGTCGCCGAGGAGATTGAATGATAATACTGTAAGAATGATCAGTAATGCTGGCGGCCAAATTAACCAAGGTTGGAAAATTAGGATGCTAGTATTAGTTGCGATCGACAACAAATTGCCCCATGATGGATCGGGAGCCTGAATCCCCAAGCCAATCAGACTCAACACCGACTCAGACACAATAAAACTCGGAATCGCCAGTGTTGCCGAAATAATTAGATAGGTAGCTGTTTGGGGCAAAACGTGGCGGGTGATAATATAAAAAGGTTTTGCACCCATCGCTCGCGCCGCTTGGACAAATTCTCGCTCTTTGATCGATAATACTTGACCGCGAATCACCCGCGCTAATCCTGCCCAACTAATAAACGACGTAATCGTGATGATGAGTAGAAAACGTTGAGCACTGCTCACCTTGTCGGGTAATACTGAGGCTAGAGCAATTAAGAGGTACAAACTCGGCAAAGTCATCAACACCTCAGCCACCCGCATAATCGCCGCATCGATCCACCCGCCAAAATAGCCCGATATCCCGCCCAAAATCATCCCAATGGGGAAAGATATCGCCACCCCAATTAGACCGATGAATAGGCTGATTCTACCCCCATACACGAGCCTGGTAAACTGATCTCTCCCCTGCTCGTCGGTACCCAAGATATTAATCTTCCCCGTACCCTCGGTACCGAATAAATGCCAATCGCAAGGAATCCCCGCAAAAATCGTCAATGCTTGCTCGCCAGATTTTGGCTGCGGTGCGGGGGGTTTACCTTTACCTTTTTTGGTGCTGACTGGATCGA
The DNA here is from genome assembly GCA_031422115.1 of Chamaesiphon sp. VAR_4_metabat_408. Classification (GTDB taxonomy): domain Bacteria; phylum Cyanobacteriota; class Cyanobacteriia; order Cyanobacteriales; family Chamaesiphonaceae; genus Chamaesiphon. The sequence goes on from JANOPX010000332.1 coordinate 9,842, forward strand.
ATTTTGGCAACATGGGAATACTAATCGGAAATAGCCGATAGCTGGAGCCGCTGACAAATAGGCGAATTGGTGATGGTTTGGTTTTGTCTACTTTGAGTGCTCGATCGCCTGTATTGATGTCTGTCTGTCCCTGTGTTGTAGGATAAACATGGGCACCCCATTTGCCACTCGGATCTACCCAATGGATGGCGGTTGGTGGTAATAATGAGCCATCATCTTGCGATACATAAGGGTCGTATGGCGCGACAAACTCCGCACCGATGACTGCAAAATACATCAGAATTAGCGCGATCGCCCCAATCCGTGCCAATCCATTTCGTTTTAGTTGTTCCCACCAATTCATCGTTAGCTACCGATTAAATATCTATCTATTTTACTTGGCGATCGACCCAATGGTCACAATAAGATTTGCCTTTACCCATTGCCGAAATTCTTTTCTAGCTGCACTCATCAGTATTTCATTGCGGCGATCGAGGATTTGTGAGATACCTTCGATAATTGGGATGGATGGAAATAAAGAACTAATATTTGATTCAATATACTCTCCTTCAGATAGCACGAAAATTGCTAACTTATTAGATTTACATTGCCAAATCTCTGTCACACCTAGATCCCGATAAGCACTAATCTGAGTAGCAGAAGTTAAGTCGATTTCGATCGCCAAATCGGGCGGTGGATCGAGCGATAGATCCAATCGCTTCTTTCCAACTATAGCTTGACAATTTTTTAGGTAAAAGCAATCATCAGGCTCAATGCCAGCTTTCATCAGCGGGTTTTTGAAGGTAGTAGAACCCAATGATTCCCATTCTAAATCGAGTTCTTCAAGTAAGATTACCAACAGATTGCTAATTAACACTTTCATACGTTCGTGTTCTGGCAATGGCATCCGAATCTCTAGCTCTCCATGATAGTAAGCAATCCTTGTAGCTCTTTTTTCTCCCAACTCTAGCAAGATATCTTCGAGTTCTTCCCAGTTAATATCGTGGAGATAGATTTTTTGTCCTGGAGTAATTTTGATGCGGTTTAAGGATATTGATGCAATCATCGCTCTCACCATAGGTTCAGATTAATTATATCCTAGTTCGCCGATCGATAGGGCAAATCGATCGCTAGAAGACACATCCCCGACTTCTTGGAGAAGTCGGGGATGTAGCGTAATTCTAAAAAGTTTAGTTTCTCAGCGTGCTTAAATATATCTGACTAATCAATTTCGGCGATCGCGGAAACCAATTTCCGAGGTATGCTAGGTGCAACGATCGATCGAGCATACAAGCTCGTATTTTGACTCCGAGCTATGGTAGGTAGAGCCTCTCGGAGATGAGCCGCTACTGCAACTGTCGTAGCATCATAAGTCTGAGTCGCCAGCTTTGGATAAAAACCAATGCCGATAATCGGTACCAATAGACAGACAGCGATGAATACCTCACGCGGTTTGGCATCTTGCAAGATACATACACTTCCCTCTTGCCCAAAAAACACCCGTCGCAGCATCGATAATAGATATATCGGTGTCAGCAACAATCCTACTGATGAGAGAAATACCATTAAGGTTTTGAATCCACTGCTATAGACATCGCTAGTAGTCAAACCCAGAAAAACAGTCAACTCACCCACAAAGCCACTCATCCCTGGTAACGCCAGAGAAGCCATCGAGCCAATCGTAAACAGGGCAAAAGTCACAGGCATCGACTTGGCAACTCCACCCATTTTATCCATGGCGAGGGTGTGACTGCGATCGTACGTTACGCCAGAGAGGAAAAATAGAGCTGCGGCAATCAAACCGTGGGAAATCATCTGAAGCATCGCCCCATTAATGCCCAACTCGGTAAAGGAAGCAATCCCAATCAATACAAATCCCATGTGGGAAATAGACGAATAAGCCAACCGCCGCTTGAGATTGTCTTGAGAAAAGGCTGCTAAAGCACCGTAAACGATGTTAACCACTCCCAAAACTGTTAGCACTGGCGCGAAGTAGACATGAGCATCAGGGAGCATTTCTGCATTCAATCGAATCAATCCATAACCGCCCATTTTCAACAATACCCCAGCCAAAATCATCGAACCAGGCGCGGGAGCTTCTCCATGTGCGTCGGGTAGCCAAGTATGGAGCGGGAAAATCGGTAGTTTGATCCCAAAGGCAATCAGGAAACCTGCATAAGCTAATAATTCTAACCCGATCGGATAGTCTTTCCGGCCCAGCTCAGTAATATCGAACGTCAGCGTGTCGCCATAAAATGCCAATGCGAGAGCAGCAATCAGGATGAAAATCGAACCCAGAGCTGTATACAGAATAAATTTAGTCGCTGCATAAAACCTTTGCGCGCCGCCCCAAATTGAAATAATCAAGTATACGGGTACCAATTCCAATTCCCACACTAGGAAAAATAGCAATAAATCCTGGGCGAGAAACACGGCAATTTGGGCACTGTACATCACCAGCATCAAACTATAAAATAGGCGCGGTTTACTGGTGATATTCCAACCAGCAAAGATCGCCAGAGTAGTGACAAAACCCGTTAACACAACTAAGGGCATAGACAATCCGTCTACACCCATCGACCAATTTAAGCCCAATTGAGGTACCCAAGCATACCTTTCTACTAGTTGTAGACTAGGATTGTGGACATCATATCTTGTGCCGAATGTGTAGATAATAAATAAAAATTCTAGTACCCCTGCGCCTAGTGCGTAAGCCCGCACTGTTTTACCATCAGTGTCAGGTATGAGGGGAATAGCTAAGGCAGCTATGAGGGGAAACGCAATAATCGCAGTGAGCCAGGGGAATTCAGTAATCATATAAGCGCAGGGGATCGATTAAGATGCTTTTCTACTGAGAATAATATTTAAAGCTACTAAGTATAAATACTCATTAAATTAAATATATACCTTGCTGAGAACGATCGCAAGTTGTAAACAAAATTTACAATTGTTAAAATAGCTTTACCTTAGCTTACCCTTTTTTACCCGCTCAACATCATCGATCTCTGTCGTCTCAGCCACAAATTTCTGCCCGCAAGCCGATCCTTGTCTTCCGAACATTGCGCCGATCGAGACGAGTAGCATCGACCCGAACGAGTTAATATATTGGGGTGTGTCGAAGAAAATTGAACGTTGCCGAACTAAAGCAGGATTACCTCTGGTAGGCTCCGTCAACGATCGTTGTTACAAGCCCCAACCCCCAACTCCCAAACCTCTTACCCCATTACCGAACTAAAGTACGATTACCTCTGGTAGGCTCCGCCAACGATCGCTATTACAACTCCCAACCTCCAACTCCAAACTCCCAACCCCAACCCTCCAAAAGATGAACAGCCTTGAGTTAACCACAGAAAATTCACCCCTAGCACCGATCGATTGGGCGGCGGGGATGGGTTATCGGCGACTAAAAGCCGCTACAGTACTGGGGAGTTTGTGGTTGGGGGTGGTGGGTTTGCACCTGATTACTGGGGGTTATTTGGTGGCTTGGGCGATTACAGGAGCATTTTGCTTGCAAGCACTCCGACTGGTGCGGGCGAAGGTAGTGTCACCGCCGATATTTGTCGCGCCACAGACTTATCCATTTATTTCGGTAGCAGTGGCGGCAAAAAATGAAGCTGTAGTGATTGCCAATCTGATCGATAATCTCTGTCGCCTGGATTATCCAACCGATCGATATGAAATCTGGGCGATCGACGATAATAGTACCGATCGCACTGCCGAAATTCTCGATACCCTCGCCCAGCAATATCCCCAGCTCCAAGTCCTCCACCGAACAAATCAAGACTCTGGTGGTAAATCTGGTGCTCTCAATCAAGTGTTAGAACTGATGCAGGGCGACATCATTGGCGTATTCGATGCCGATGCCCAAGTCCCCTCAAATGTGCTCCAGCAAGTTTTGGCATACTTTCAAACCGAAACTACTGGTGCAATTCAACTCCGAAAAGCGATCGCCAATACCGATACCAATTTCCTCACGCGGGGACAACGCACAGAAATGGCCCTAGATGCCTATCTCCAGCAACAACGTACCAGCATGGGGGGAGTAGGCGAACTACGCGGTAACGGTCAATTTGTCCGCCGTACAGCTCTCAATAGTTGTGATGGATGGAACGAACAAACCATCACTGACGATCTAGATCTCACCCTGCGGCTACATCTTACGGGCTGGGAAATTGAATTGATGCCCTATCCGCCCGTACATGAAGAAGGCGTAACTAATTTTAGAGCGTTGTGGAATCAGCGCAATCGCTGGGCAGAGGGCGGATTTCAACGGTATCTCGACTACTGGGAACCGATCGCCAGCAATCGATTGGGCACCCGCAAAACCCTGGATCTACTCTCTTTTCTAACAATCCAATATCTCCTTCCACCCGCCGGAATTCCCGACTTCCTCATGGCACTATGGCTCAGACATCCGCCGCTACTGCTACCGATGACAGCTTCATTGGGAGTCATGCTACCATTATGGGCGAGTTGGGTAGGATTGCGTCGCTCTTATCGACAAGCAGATCGTACAGTCAATCCAGCTACAGTGCTCCGTCAAATGGCGATCGGTGGCGTATTCGTGCTTCACTGGTTGTTGGTGATGCCCTTTGCGATCGGGCGGATGGCAGTATTCCCCAAACGTTTGAAATGGGTCAAAACACTCAGACAAGATGACTACCAACCATAGCTTCCACCAACCTACCCTACATACACAAGTTTTCTTGACACGGTTTCCCGATCCTCTCAAAAACGTCTGCATCCCACACATCAACAAATCTGCCGTACATCCACCCCACCGTCTCAAACCA
>JANOPX010000333.1:0-14845 GCA_031422115.1 Chamaesiphon sp. VAR_4_metabat_408
CCTCCCCCCCTCCCCCAAGCCCTCCCGACTCAAAACCCTAATTCAATCTATTGACGAAGCTGATACAGCGGCTCGTGTTGTTGAGGCGGTCGAAAGATTGACGGAGGCACGTCTAGAAGAGGCTATACCGACCCTAATTAACATTTTAGGTCGTAATAATCCTGGTGCGGCAGTGGCGGCTGTAGAAGGGTTAATTCAGATGGGTAAGTTGGCTGTTAAACCCCTACTGGAGTTATTGGATGGATATAATTATGGGGCGAGGGCATGGGCGTTGCGGGCACTATCGGGCATCGGCGATCCTCAAGCTTTGGATACGCTTTTGGATGCGGCTAAAAATGATTTTGCCCTCAGCGTGAGAAGGGCTGCGGCGAGGGGATTGGGGACGCTAAATTGGGATGATTTGCCGAGTGATGAAATTGCCACCGCTCAGGGGAAGGCGATCGAGGTGTTATTATTTGTATCTCAAGACCATGAATGGGTGGTAAGATATGCGGCAATTACTGGATTGCAACAATTGGCGACAGGTTCAATTCTGCCTCGAACCGATTTAACTCGCCAAATTCTCAGACATTTCGACAGGCTGGTAGAAGATGATGATAATCTAGCCGTCGTCGCGCGGATTTGGTTGGCACAAAAAGAAATCCAAACACATATTACCGAACTATTAAACCAAGAATTGGAGCCAAAGATTACGATTGATTGGCAAGCAACATTAGAAAAACTCTACGCCCGCAAACGTCAAGAACAACCCCATCCTGAAGGAGATCCTCATAAGTTCCGGCAAGTAGCAGCGGCAATTTTGAGCGATCGAACCTAACATCGAGCCATTGTGATCCATTAAACTATTAGAGGTAGCGGTTGAAAATTTGGCAACCGAGATCCAAGACATAATTGGGATAAATACTGGATGCCGAGCATTGTTGTCGATCGACTTAGTAAAGTTTATCCTGTCGCTATCAAAGAACCAGGCTTTAACGGCACCATCAAACACTTTTTTCAGCGCACCTATCGCCAGATTAAGGCAGTACAGGATGTCTCATTCTCCATCGAACCTGGTGAAGTCGTCGGCTTTTTGGGTGCGAATGGTGCGGGGAAGACTACCACTCTGAAAATGTTGAGCGGGTTAATCCATCCATCAACGGGGACGGTTACAGTTGCAGGGCATGTACCATTTAAGCGCGACACGGCTTTTCTCAAGAAGATTACCCTTGTGATGGGGCAAAAACAGCAATTAATTTGGGATTTGCCCGCGCTCGATTCTCTTAGGATAAATGCAGCGGTGTACGGTTTGAGCGATCGAACTGCCGAAATGCGGATTGGCGAGCTGACAGAAATGCTTTCACTCCAAGGGAAGCTCAACCAACCGATGCGAAAATTGTCGCTGGGAGAGCGGATGAAAGCCGAGCTTTTGGCAGCATTACTTCACGAACCCCAGGTGCTATTTCTCGACGAGCCGACGTTGGGTTTGGATGTCAATGCTCAAGTAGCGGTGCGGGCATTTTTGAAGGATTATAATCAGCGATATAATGCCACAGTTTTGTTGACGAGCCATTATATGACGGATATTACCGCACTATGCGATCGAGCGATCGTCATCCATCAAGGTGGGTTAATCTATGATGGCAGATTGGATGAATTAGTCGAACGGTTTTCACCTTGTCGGGAAGTTAAAGTCGAATTTGCCCACATCTATCCACCGAATAAATTGGCGCAGTATGGCGAAATTCAGGAGATAGATGGCGCGTCGGTGAGATTTCTCGTCACCCAGGAAATATTGACCAAAACTATCTCCCAAATTCTGGCAGAATTGGAAGTAGTCGATCTAAGTATTACAGATCCACCGATCGATGATGTTATTGGGCGAATATTTCAATCGGGTAGTGCAGAGGTGGCGGTGTGAATCCCTCGTTTCAATCTTGGGTAGCACCGTGGATTAATAAGCAATAGTCTTCGATCCTAATATTTAGTCCGCGTAGGCGGACTTTGCATCACTAGCGGCGACTTCAGTCGCTGACTAACAAAAAGCATTATGAAACATTTACTTCGAGTCTCTAGAGCCTTATTATTGACTTACTATGCCTATATGGTTGAATATCGATCGGAATTAGTCCTGTGGGCACTTTCTGGCTCCTTGCCGTTCATCCTCATGGGGGTATGGACTCAAGCTGCTGAGAAGGCTAACTTTGGTTTATCTTCCCTCGAATTTGCTCGCTATTTTCTGGCAATTTATCTGGTGCGACAGCTTACGGTTGTTTGGGTAATTTGGGATTTCGAGCGCGAGATTGTCGATGGTAAATTGTCGTTTCGATTGTTGCAACCATTAGATCCTGTCTGGCATCATGCCATGTCTCATATTGGCGAAAGGTTCGCACGGTTGCCATTTATTTTAATATTAGTCTCGCTATTTTTCTTTCTATATCCCAGTGCTTTTTGGGTACCGAGTTTGAGTAGTTTGGGATTATTTGCGATCGCGAGTGCTTGTGCTTTCGCCCTCTTATTTACAATTCAGTATACTTTAGCCATGTGTGCTTTTTGGACGGAGAAGGCGAGTTCGATTCAGGAAGTATGGTTTTTAGTATATCTCTTTTTGTCGGGGGCGATCGCACCTTTAGAAATATTTCCGCCAGCGATTCGGACGATCGCACTATGGACACCTTTTCCCTATATTCTCAATTTTCCGGCGAGTATTTTGGTGGGATTGAAAGTAGATGTTATCCATAACTTTGGCATAATGTTTTTGTGGGGAGTGTTTTTTGCGATCGTCAATCGCTGGCTGTGGCGCAAAGGATTGCGTCGCTATTCTGGGATGGGTGCATGAGTGGTAAAATTATTGAATTGGATTGGTTCGATCGATCTGCTGTGACGATTGCACCAGCATTAATCGGTTGTACATTAGTCCGAAAACTGACCGATGGCAATGAGTTACGCGGTACAATTGTCGAGACGGAAGCCTATCAAGCGGGAGATCCAGCTTGTCATGCTTATCGCAAACAAACATCCCGAAATAGAATTATGTTCGGTGCGGCTGGATATATTTATGTATACTTGATTTATGGCATTTATCACTGTGTAAATGTTGTGACTGACAAAGATGGAGAGCCGAGTGCGGTACTGATTCGAGCTTTAGAGCTAGATTCTAACACTCTAAATAGTATTTCACTCAAACCCAAGCAAAAGCCAGAAAGAGCCGCCGCAGGCCCAGGAAAGTTGTGTAAAGTGATGCAAATAGACCTAAATCTCTATGGAGCAAAGTTAGAAGAAGGTGGACAAATATGGCTAGAGTTTCCCAGTATAGAGTGGCAATCGCAACTAGATCTCGGTGAGATCGAACTCATCCAAACAACTCGAATCGGCTTAACTCAAGGCGTAGAATTACCTTGGCGATGGTATCAAAAAGGTTGTCGAGCTGTGTCAAAATTGTGATGTTATTTCGTTGGCGTAGCCTCCGCTTTGCGGAATCGATCTCGCTCTTTTTTGGCAATACCTTCTAGGTGAATACGGCGAGCTTCGGTGCGGCGGGTTTGTTCTTGGCGGCGACAAGTTCGACAATATTTGGCAATACTCCATACATCGCCCTTTGCTTCTTCATACCACCACTTTTGCTGTGCGGCTTTCCAAACTTCTAGACTATTACAACCCGCACAATTAAAAGGTAGATCTAGATAATATCCCAATCTAACAAAATCTGGGACATCATAACTATTATTCGGGTTGAGTGCATTAATATCGACGATCGGTTCTCCATTCGCTATCTTCGATGCTAACATAACTTGGCGATTGGCTTCTAATGCTGCGTTTTCTCGATCTATCCCTTTGGTTTGCCGAGATTGCTTTCGTGTCTTTAGTTCGCTTCGACGTTGTTTTCCACTCTTCATATTGCTACAAAAACTAGAGATAAAACTAAATGGTATATAATAATGGTTCGGGTTCATACTCCCTTCCCGCCAGAAGAGGATGGATAATACTTCTATCCTATTACTGTGAGATATCTTTTTTTTAACCGCAGAGGCGCAGAGAGCGCAGAGAGAATAAAGAAAAAGATCTTCTATAATCTTTGAGCGGAAGGGGAGTAGGATAATAAAGCCGAACCATTAAATTTCTCGATCGACTCTCAACTATTTGTCACAGATAAACGATCTACATTCTGTCTACAATGCTCGATTACCGATCGAATCTCCGTTTCTTGAGCCTCAATACTCTCAGTGAGCTTGAATTGAACTAGTGCCCGTGCGAGATTGTGAGTAGGATATTTGACCTTAAAATAGATATTACCCGCTAAATGGTCGGTAAAAAACCGTAAGCCCAATTCAAAGGCAATTAACCGAATACCATCAAACATGTACTCATAATCATCAGCAGTCAGAAAGTTACTAGCTTGAGAGATATAGCCATCTAACATAGCTCGACACATCTCAAGATCGAATCGTACTCGCTCTAATTCGTCAGTCTCTTCGCCGAGGGGATTGCAACCCGATCGTAGACAATCACCGATATCGTATTGTACCAGACCAGGCTTGACTGTATCCAGATCGATTACGCCGATCGCCTGTTGGGTAGTGTTGCAAATCAGGACATTATTGACCTTTGGATCGCCGTGAATCGGTCTCAATGGTAGTTTGCCATCATTCTTGGCATTTTCCAAAACATGCGCCCATTCCTGGCGATCTTTGACAAATTTCAGGCAATAATCTACTTGCGGATCTGTTGCTTTATTATATTCGTTGAGTACCTTGTGGTAATCTGTGAGATATTGGGGGGTAATGTGAAACCCTGGGAGTGTATCGGCGAGTAATCCTGGATCCAAATCGTCAATCAGATGATGAAACTTACCCAGTGCATACCCAACTTCCCATCCATGTTTGATATCCTCAATGGTATCGATCGTCCTCGAATCGTCTATAAAACTAATTGCCCGCCAATAAGTGTTATCATCAGGATCGACCCAATGGTCTTGGTTGTCAGCCGTCAACAGTACGACGGGAACATCCCACCGCCGCTCTAAGCTAATATTTTCCCTGTACAACCTGTCGCAGACATGCTGAGTAAAAATCCGCATATTCTGCATCACCAAAGCGGGTTGGCGGAAAACACGAGTATTGATCTTCTGCAATACAAAGCGAGTATCTAGTCCATCAGCTACGGTAACGAGAAACGTATCATTAATATTACCACTCCCAAATGGGCGAACTGTATCTACTCGTCCAGGATGAGCGAATTGTTGAGCTATATTAGTTAGACGATCCAATTTCTTCTTACCTGCGAAATAACACGATCTAATTATCACTCAGTCGGTGACGGTTGTTTGTTTTGCAGGGATTCAACTAAAGATTTTTCTTCGAGCGCGAGGGAGTTGTGCTCGTTGACAAGTTGATTGTAAGTATCGGTTTGTTGCCTAAGCTCGGTGACTAGCTGATTGTAGCCCTCGACTCGATTGTTAAAACGAGCCACCAGGATATTATTATCGGTTTGAGGATTAGCTGCCAACGCATTTTTGAGCTGGGCGCGTTCTGATTCGATTGTAGCAGCTTCTCGTTCTACTTGTTGACCTAGTTGTGCCATTGTCGATTTGCGGCTGGCTAGTTGTTGGGTGAGGCTCTTGGCTTTAGTTCTAATTGAAGTAAATACCCCTTCATAACGCTCTGATAGTGCAACGATAACCGATCGATCTCCAAAGTACAAACGGTAGTGCTCTTCTAGATCGGCACTGAGATTGCGCGTCTCGGTACCCAAAATCGAGTGTAGCTCAGTATTGACCGATCGAGAGTCTTGCGCGTCGTATACGCCAATTAAATCGCGAATCCGGCGACTTTTGACTTGGGCAAATGCTGACTGCAATTTGAGGTTGAGTTGATTTTGGTCGAATATCGACAATCGATCGTAAGCCGCATGTAACATTTCATGGGCAGCGGTAACTTCCATCACCCCTTCCAATCGAGGATCTGGTACAGATTGCAAGAAAATTCCTTTGCCCGTTACATAACAACCCAGCACGACTGTGTGCTCGGTATTTTTGCAGAGATTGAGAGCTGATTTTCGCGTCTCGATTTGGGGGGTGTTGACATAAAACAATCGCTTACCAGTATCTGTCATGGTAGTGGCTGTAGCTAGTCTGGCGATTTGTTGGGGGGGTTGATAGCGGAGTAATTTTGTCCAATCTTGCAGATCTTGGGTGTATTTGAAACCAACGATCGCGACTGCAACGATAATAATATTCCGAAGGTGCCGTTTTAACCCTGCCATAGCTAATTAAGTTGCGATCGTTTTATCCATCACTATCATAGCTGAGGGTTTTGGATTTTGGATTAAATAGCCCATCGTAAAATATATCGTAGTAGAAATATCACGTAGGGTGGGCAGTGCCCACCAGATAGGTTTCAATTCTAAAGTGAGTCTAGATCGGATATCCTCAGCAGATAAAGTTGCTGGTATGGAAACTATAAAATTTAGATTCCTTGAATCATCTCCAGCAACTCTGCTTCAACGATAATTTTGACACCCAACTTCTCAGCCTTAGCTAATTTTGAGCCTGCTTTCTCGCCTGCGACTAAATAATCAGTTTTGGCACTAATCGAGTCGCTCATTCTGCCGCCATGTTGTTGAATTAAATCTTTGGCTTCGTCTCGTTTGAGAGTGGGTAATGTTCCGGTGACGACGAAAGTTTTATCGGTAAATATACCTGGAATAGCATCACGATCTAATTCTACTCGCTCTTGCTCGAACTGCAATCCGGCGGCTTTTAACCGATCGACTAATTCTATATTCACAGGCTGTTTAAACCAATTACTCACAGATTGAGCTGTCTCAAATCCAACCCCATAAATTCCTTCCATTTGAGCCGTAGTCGCTTGAATGAGTAGATCGATCGAAGGAAACTTATCTGTCAAAATATTAGAACCATTGCTGCCAATTTGACGAATCCCTAATCCATATAATACCCTTGCCCAAGGACGAGATGTCGATCGTTCGATCGCATCGACAGCTTTGATTGCTGATTTCTCCCCCATCCGCTCCAAACTCATTAATTTCTCGACAGTCAAATCGTACAAATCAGCAATCGAAGAGATGAATTTTCGATCGACTAATTGCTCCACCAATTTCTCGCCGACACCATTAATATCCATCGCATCTCGACTCACCCAATGGACGATTGCACCTTTGAGAATTGCCGCACAACTAGGATTGATACAGCGCATTACCGCTTCGCTCTCTGGCTTGACTGCTACAGAGTCACACACAGGGCAATTTGTGGGCATTTTAAAAGCTGAACTCTCCACAGGGCGGAGATCCGTTAGCACTCGCACGATTTCAGGAATAATTTCCCCAGCTTTGCGGACAATTACCGTATCCCCAATTCTAATATCTAACTGGGCGATCCGATCGCCATTGTGGAGCGTCGCCCGTTGAACTGTGGTTCCAGCCAATTGGACTGGTTCGAGGTGCGCCAAGGGCGTAATAGCCCCCGTACGTCCAACATTTACGACGATATCCAATACTCGTGTGGGTGCTTCCTCCGCTGGATACTTCAGAGCTACCGCCCAACGGGGAAATTTATTGGTAAAGCCTAATTTCTGTTGCAAGGGGAGGGCATTAATTTTGACCACCACCCCATCAGTCATGTAGGCTAAATTTAACCTGTCGGTATTCCATCGATCGTAATAATCGCCCACCGCCGCTAAATCTGGACATAATGCCATATGAGGATTAACTTTAAAACCCATCTCTCTCAGCAATTCTAGGGATTCAGCATGTTTGCTCAGACGGCTTTCATCGGGAAGATGGAGGGTATAGGCAAAGAAATCTAATTGACGTTGAGCCACCATTTTGGGATCCAATTGTCGCAAAGCTCCCGCCGCAGCATTACGCGGATTTGCGAGTAGTTGTTCGCCTATTTGTTGACGTTCCTGATTGAGTTTGTCGAATACTGCTAATGGTAGAAATGCTTCGCCCCGAACTTCAACTATTGGCGGTGGATTATCGATGTTTAATTTGAGCGGTATCGATCGAATCGTCTTGACATTCTGAGTGATATCTTCCCCTGCATCTCCATCACCACGAGTCGCCCCCCGTATCAATAAACCATTCTCATACGTGAGGGCGATCGCCGAACCATCGATCTTCAATTCACAGATATATTCCGCACTATCCTTACTCCCAATATTCCGTTGCCAACCCCCTTCCCATTTAGCAAACTCTGCCATGTCAAAAGCATTTTCGAGGCTATATAATGAGATATTATGCCGCACTGAAACAAACCCCGAAGCCGGACGTTCCCCTACTCGCTGTGTCGGACTATCGGGAGTAATTAATTCAGGATATTGACTTTCTACATCTTGCAATTCCCGATATAACCTGTCATATATCCCATCTTCCATCGTGGGATTGTCCAAAACATAGTAAGCATAACTAGCTGACTGAAGTTTCTCTCTAAGTTGCTGAGTACGAGTAAGGATTTCAGGATTCATATAAGTTTGGCTAAACCTTAATTCCATAGTACGCCAGATCTATTCATTTTCACAAGATCCTCCTCAGTGAACCTCAGTGTTGGCGTAGCCTGCCTTCTCTGCGAGACGCTCCGCGAACGGCAAAACCTCCGTGCTCCTCTGTGTTTAAAAAGCACCATTTACGATCTCAATTAGAATGTGCCACTCGAAATTTTTCAACAGCTCCGAGCCGAGAAGTTTCCCCAATGAGAATACATTCAGCCATTATCTCTAAATCTATAGCAGCCAGTGCTGCAATTTGACTGCGGTTTACTTTTTGATAACCATCACTTTGCAGATGATAAACAGCTAAAACCCCATCTTCCCAAAACCAAACTTCATCAACACCTAATGCTCGATAACACTCCAACTTCGATTCATCACCATTAGTAAAATTCACCTCTACACAAAGCTTCGATCCTTGAATATCGTAAGATTCATCTGCTTCAGCCACCGCAGCACCTTCTCGCTTCTGAGTCATCGAACCTGTCGGCTCAAACTCAATTTTGCGATCTAGTAAAAACACCTCAATTAGAATCGCAATGATTTTCTTAAATAATTCATCTGCTGCACTCGGCATCAGAATTTCAATCGTTCCATAATAATAAAATAACTTGACTCCACGAGTATTTTCAAACCCCTGTTGTAGATGCTCAAACTGCGCCCAGGTTTTGCCTCTCTGGATAGTACGAACACCTCCTTTATTGATATTAACTTCGATCGGCGATAATCTAGTCGCGATTGTCATATTATCTCCAAATACTCGCAAGCATTCTTTAATTATATCGTTTGCTCTGATAAAAACTTGACGATCTCAGCCTCAGTCGGTTGAGCATCGATCGCACCAGCATGTAAAGTAGTAATAGCACCAGCCGCTGCTGCATATCGAATGAACTTCACCGCCGCTTCATTATTTTGGTTGGCGGAGCCTTCCCTTGGGGAAATCGATTCAATCCCCTGCTGACATAATTGATGAATGCAAGCAGCCACAAAACTATCACCCGCACCAGTCGTATCTACAGCATCTACATCGAAAGCTGGCACAAATCCATTTTGATGAGCTAATGAATAATAGCAACCCTTCGCTCCAGCAGTAATAAAGATTCCTTGACTCTGTGGTAATTTTTGACGAATAATTTGTGGATCGATCGATTCAAATAACCACTCAGCTTCATCATCAGACATCTTGATAAAATGAGCCAGTTTTAAGACATCTAAAATTACTAGCTTGGCTCTATGAGGATCGTCCCAAAACATCGATCGCCAATTGACATCGACAAAGATTTGAAGTCGATATTTAGCTGCTAATTCTAAGGCTCGATCGGTCGCCGCTCGACTACTTGAATCTGCTAAACTAATAGTACCAATCGAGAGTAATTTAGCTTCACTAAATAGATGTTCTGGTAATTGCTCTGCATCTAACAATACATCCGCAAACTTATCTGTTGCTAACCGATCGATAAACCCAGCAAAAGATCGATCGCCATCAGCAGAACGAACCACATATACTTGTCTTGTCGGTGCCGTCTGGGAATATTGTATCCCCGTTATATCCACCCCAATATCGGTCAGCAACCTAACTAATTTCCCACTAACCTCGTCTGTACCCAAACAACTAATCAATGCAGTTGGAGTACCCAATTTAACCAACCCACAAGCAACATTTGCTGGCGCACCACCAGGATATGCAGCCCAATCACTCACTTGCTCTAATGGCATACCCAATTGGTTTGCTAACAAGTCAATCAATATTTCACCCAGACAAATAACAACCATTTTGGATTTTGGATTTAAAATACCACTAGAAGTTTCTAACTCTCCACCCTCAACTATTAAATATTTACCTGATAATTGAGAACATGTTCGTCACCAGGTAAACCGCGAAATCCCCAATTATGCTTGGGTGTCTCAAAGATGGTAATCTCCAGATCTTGACCGCAAATACCCAGCTTATCCAATCGATCGAATAACAATCGAATTAATTGCTTCTTTGCATCGTTGGCGTAGCCTACCGGAGGTAATCGATCTACCCTCAAACATACTAATCTCAATTATGGTATATCGATCGGTTCGCCCTGGTTCTGGTGGATAATAAAAATCCTCAACATCCATCGGGAAAAATCGATGAGCGCGTTTGTGAATTGGATATTGCAACGCATCCATCATGCAACTATGGATCGTCACTGAAAGTTCTGCCTTAATCGGATTCAATCTCTCCTTTAATCCATAAATCTTAACTTGCGGCATATAATTCTAAATCCTAATGAGGAGGGTGGGTTTTGTATTAATTTTCTGGCACGAGCATCATTATTAGCATAAACAAAACCCCTTGTATCTACAACCCACCTCCTACATTTAGATCGAACTAGCTGCGGCTTCATCCAGATATAATGTGGCTGTAGAATATTTCCGCAAAATTGATGCGGGGCATTTTGTGGAGACTCGATCGGTTAACATTGTCCTAACAATCTCCGCTTTCTTCTCGCCCATTGCCAGACAGGAAATTTGCTTGGCTTGACAGATGGTGGGTAAGGTTAATGTTAGAGCATATTGAGGGACATCTTCGATCCGATCGAAAAAGCCTGTATTTACCTGCTGTTGGCGAGACTTGTCGGCTAGCTTGATTAGTTTAACGGGATATCTGTCGCTAAAATCGGCCACTTCAGGATCGTTGAAGGCTATATGCCCAGTTTCACCGATGCCTAATAAGCATAGATCGATCGGTTGCGCTGATAATAGTTGATGATATCTGTCGCATTCTGCTATCGGTTCCAATGTATCCCCCGTGAGATAATTGAACTGATGAGGATGAACCTTATCTGTCACCGCTACTCGCATATATGTCTGAAAACTAGCCGGATGGTTTCCGCCAATCCCCAAGTACTCGTCGAGATGGAATAGAGTCATCTTTGCCCAATCAATCTCACTCTGGGCGGTCAATCCTTGCAGAAATTTGATTTGCGATCCACCAGATGCTAAAATAGCAGCAGCAGATCCATAACGTGCGATCGCTTCTTGAAGATAAGCTCTAGTTCGATCGACTAAATTCTCGACTAAATCCGACTCATCACGATAAACCTCGACTTGTAAATCATCGACTTTCCAAGTCCGCAAAGGGGTAACTCTATTCGCAGTATCCATAATATAATTCCAACCTAGTTTCCTCGGTTGGTAGCTCGATCGTCAGGTAGGCACAACATCAGCACGAAAATTTCAGTTCGGCTTCTCAATTATTTTACCCTACTGAGCAATCTAAACATTCAGTATTAGTTTTAAAATCGGGGTGGCAGGATTCGAACCTACGACATCCTGCTCCCAAAGCAGGCGCGCTACCAAGCTGCGCTACACCCCGTCGATATGACTATCATAACATGACTTAGCAGAATCGATCGATCTAATTTGAGATTACTCCCATTCGGCGGTAGATTGTTGTTCGGCGGTGCGAATTTGAGCTTGAAGTTCGGCTAGATCGACTGATGTGCTGACTCGATCGAACTCTAATTTACCATCTCGAAGGTACAGCAGACGATCGCTAAATCGTACCGCCAATTCTAACTGATGGTTGACGGCGATGGTGCCGATTTGCTGGGATTGAGTAATATTGAGGGTGGTTGTTAATACCCGCTCGGCGGTGACAAAATCTAAATTGGCGATCGGTTCGTCGAGGAGTAATACTTGAGGTTGGGTAATTATACCTCTAGCGATCGCCACAATTTGCTTTTGTCCGGCGGAGAGTTGAATTTCAGTGCGATCGAACCAATCTGTGGGAATCTGGAATTGTTCGGTAATACTAACTATCCGCTGTTTGATCTCTTCCGCACTCAATAGCTGTAACCGCAAGGGATAAGCCAAAGCTTCCCGCACCGTCATTCCTAATAATTTCGGCTCCTGACTCACCAACATTACTCGCTGTCTAAGGGTGGTAGGCGCGATAGTTTGGTAATTCTCGCCATTTAGTGCGATTTCTCCATTGCTCGGCTCATTGAGGCGATTTATGAGCCGAAGGAGAGTACTTTTTCCCGCACCGACAATTCCCGCTATGGCGATACGCTCACCCGCCGCCAGATCGAAGGATATATCTGTCAGGATCGGCTGAGTGAAATTGACTGGGGTGTAGGAAATTCGATCGAGTTTCAGTAACAAAGGGTTGGGGGTTGGGTATGTGGGATTATTTTGGCGGTGCTGAGTCTGGGGATGATTTACTTGTTAATCAACACCTGAAACCCTCGGTAGGGGCAATTCATGAATTGCCCCTACCGAGAGTTTCAGGTGCATTTCATACCTCAATTCAGTAACGTATTTGGATCTGAATCGATCGCTTCCAACCGAGATTTTTCTACCCACGCTACATCTGGCGAACGTTGAGCACCATTGGGTAATATCAATCCACCAGATGAGTCAAAAGCTTCGCCTAGTTTAGTTCGATCGTTCCAAATATAAACTTGACCGATTAGATTAAAATTACGTTTTGAACTGCCCCATCCAGTCGGTGCCAAAATTGTCAACTCTCCCAAACTACTAAGTTCTAATCGCAAATCGCGATTAGTTTCACACATCTCTTGAAATTGGGCATGGGTCAGTTTTGCTCCTCCCATGTTTATGGTCAGTGAGGGAGTAAAATGTACTGTGGTAGTCATAATATTGCTCTTATTATTCTGCTACTTCGCCCTTAAATACTAACTCAGCAGGGCCAGTCATATAGACGCGATTGTCTAATTCTGACCATTCAATTTGGAGACAACCGCCAGGTAATTCTACCGTACAATAGCGATCGCATTTACCAACTAATACCCCAGCTACTACCGTCGCACAAGCACCAGTACCACAGGCGAGGGTGATACCTGCGCCACGTTCCCAGACGCGCATTCTCACATAATCGGGACGAATGATTTGGACAAACTCGGTATTAGTACGTTGGGGAAATGCGGGGTGATGCTCGAATTTTGAGCCGATTGTTTCGAGGGGGATAGAGTTGGCATCTTCTACAAATGTCATGCAGTGAGGATTGCCCATACTGACACAGGTAACAGCCCAAGTTTGACCATCGACTTCAATCGATTGGTTAATTACTTTATCATCTAGTTTACCCAAAGTAGTCGGAATCTCTGCACCGAGTAAACGGGGTTCGCCCATATCTACTCTTACTTGTCCTTCGTCGAATATTTCTGGAGTAATGGTGCCAGCGAGGGTATGAATCTTATAGGTGACGGCAATATCTATTTTGCCTTCCAACTCGGCAATATACTTTGCCATACAGCGAATCCCATTTCCACACATTTCTGGTTCCGAACCGTCGGAATTAAAGATCCGCATGGTATAGTCGGTGCCATTTTGAGCGGGAAGAACAAAGATTACTCCATCCGCACCGATGCCAAAATGTCGATCGCACCAGATAATTGCCTCTTCTGGCTCGATAATAGGTGTATCTTGATGACGATTATCGATCAGGATGAAATCGTTACCTAAGCCTTGATATTTGCTGAATGCGATTGTCATTTTGGATTTTATGGCTTCTATTATTAATTATTAATTAATTCAAATCTCTATCTTTTAAATGCTTCTTTAGCTAGCTCATAAACTTGAAGGTTGACTTCGATCGATCCCTGTTCCTGAGCGAAGTTTTCGATTTTCTTACGAGCCGCAGGACGAACAAAAAAAGGAATTTCCTTGAGTTTTGCTTCTGCTTCAGGAGTCCAAGAGATATTATTGCTCATAACGATCGATCCCAATTTTCAACAGAGGTATTTGACATAGATTTTTCGCAACCTTTATCGCCGAGGGAGACGGCGACTATCCAGATTTGGTAAGGGTGTTCGATCGGATTGGGAAGGTAGATATAGTTGCTTGACTTGTCGATCGGATTCTGATTCAGCTTGCTGAATGCACCACCAACGATAACCGATCGCGACACCAGATGTCAGCAAACCGATAATCATCAATGTACTTATCTCATTCATACCACCAATGACAGCATCGACGGCACCGACAATTAGAATGAAGCTGGAGATGGGTTCCTTACGGTATAGTCTTTTTAACACTGTGGGGACGATCGCGTTCATTTATAAATGTTTGGGCGAGGATCGTAGAGATGGATCTAATCCTATCTTACCGCAGAGATGAGTGGGAGTAACATCGGCTGCTAATAGATGAGGGGTGAGGGATGAGGGCTACAGCGATTAGCGATTGCAACTGTACCTTACAAGAGGCGGAAGTGCTGTATTACTACCCACATTCCGCACTTCGGATAATTCAGCGGTTAAAACCGCTGCTAGTGATACGAAGTCCGCCGAAGCTGTACTGAGATTTCCAACCCGCGTAGGCGGGTTTTGCAACACTAGCGGCGGTTTTAACCGCTGGTAATTTTG
>JANOPX010000334.1:0-19493 GCA_031422115.1 Chamaesiphon sp. VAR_4_metabat_408
TTACGCCCACATTTACGAACCACTGGTTGTCGAATAAATGTGTCAGATGTGAAGGTACAAATTACCCCCCAAAGTCCCTACTATTATCCCGATATTGTCGTTAGTTGTAATACTCAAGATCTCAATGCCCGCAAATTCATCCAAAATCCCACGCTAATTGCTGAAGTTCTCTCCCCTGGTACAAGCGGGAAAGATCGAGACGAAAAGTTTAATTATTATCTGAAAATGCCCAGCTTACAAGAATACTTACTAATCGATTCCGAAAAAATCTCGGTCGAGCGGTATTGTCGGGGTGAAGGCAGAATGTGGCTGTACTATCCATATCTAGCCGGAGATATGATTACCCTATCGAGCCTGGGGTTTGAGTTATCGATCGAGGTTTTATACGAAAATGTTGGGTTGGAGCCAACTGTCTAGTGCCCTGGAACAATCGACCAATGTAGCAGCTCTGATAGATACTCAGGGTACACTTTACGATAATAGAGTCATACAATATCTTCAGACCAACAAATAGTTAAGTAGTCTTATCTAGATTCCCATAATAACCATGATAAGCCCCTCTCTCGATCGGATGACAAGTCCCTTTCTCGCTCGTCTCCATAGTCCCGAACGTCCTGTCATCGTCTTCGACGGTGCGATGGGTACCAATCTTCAAGTTCAAAACCTCACCGCTGAAGACTTCGGCGGGGCAGAATATGAAGGTTGTAACGAATACCTCGTCCATACAAAACCCGAAGCAGTAGCCATCGTCCATCGGGATTTCTTATCTGCTGGTGCTGATGTAATTGAAACTGACACCTTTGGTGGTACCTATCAAACCTTGGCTGAATATGGTCTAGAAGACAAGGTATATTACCTCAATAAAACCGCCGCAGAATTGGCGAAAAAATGTACAGCGGAATTTTCGACACCTGAAAAACCTCGCTTTGTAGCAGGATCGATCGGTCCTGGTACTAAATTACCCTCGATCGGACATATTGGTTATGAAGAGCTAGAGCAAGCATACACCGAACAGGCTACGGGCCTGTATGACGGTGGTGTGGATCTATTTTTGATTGAGACTTGTATGGATGTGCTGCAAATCAAAAATAGATCCACACCACCGTCGTACAAGCCTGTAGCCTGTTCGGTGTATGCTTGCTCTAGCTCTTCATAACTGATATGACCGATCGAGGGTAATTTAGTACCAGGGCCGATCGAACCCGCGACAAAGCGAGGTTTCTCAGGGGTCGAAAATTCCGCCGTACATTTTTTCGCCAATTCTGCGGCGGTCTTATTGAGGTAATATACCTTGTCTTCTAGACCATATTCAGCCAAGGTTTGGTAAGTACCACCAAAGGTATCAGTTTCGATGACATCAGCACCAGCAGACAAGAAATCCCGATGTACGATGGCTACTGCTTCGGGTTTGGTATGAACCAGGTATTCATTACAACCTTCGTATTCAGCACCACCGAAGTCCTCAGCCGTGAGGTTTTGGACTTGGAGATTGGTACCCATCGCGCCATCAAAGACGATCACAGGACGTTCGGGACTATGGAGACGAGCGAGAAATGGACTTGTCATAGAATCGATCGATATAGAGTTATAGACCAACCTATTTTGGTAAGTCAGGGTTATACAATCCTATTCTAATCAATAACACCCAAATCCTTCATCAGTAATGATAGCAAGATCCGGAAACTGGGTGATACAATTACACTTCTCAGCTCAAGCTCCCCCTAGTCCCTCACCCGATTTTAGTAGCGGTAGCCGCCACCACCATTGCTGTAGAAGGTGGTGTTACCACCTTTTTTACCGCCGCCACCATTAAAGAAGATTTGTCCGCCACCGCCACCGCCACCACCATCGGTGAAGAAAGTTGTGTTGCCACCTTTGTTGGAGCCTTTACCGCCGCCACCATTGAAGAAGATCTGTCCGCCACCACCGCCACCACCGGGGAAACCACCACCACCACCACCATCATTGCCGCCTTTCTTACCACCAATAACTTGGGTTGCATCAAGCTCCTGAAGTTCGGTCAAGAAGCTGTCGGCACCTGCGAATAAATCCATACCAGCAGACTTTAAATTAGAGATTTCGATTTGAGACATATTCAAATGATTCCTTTATTGCAAAATATGGGTTGGATACCTTGACAGCGATTCTCACTGCAAAGCGCATTGGAATGCTGAAACTTTATCACGATCGATTTTGCCCGATCGAGATTTTTCTTTCAACCTATCTGTCACCATTAAAAGGACGTAACTCTATCCATAAAATTCACCCGATCGATCTAATTCACCAACCTGACCAATCTACAACGGATCTTCCCTGTCATATTCTTAATATTTCTATTTAATCCCGATCTCAGTAGCTCAGTATAAAAAAATATTTATTCGTGACGATTAATTAACAAAAAAATAACCCCCTTGAATCGATTAGATACATGGTATCGATTCCGCAAAGCGGACGCTCCGCGAACGGGGGTTAAGTCTAACTTAAATATAGTTATTGACTAGATTAGCAATGGCCGCCACCGCCGCCAGGGAATCCACCACCACCAACAGGGAATCCACCACCACCACCATTGGTGTAGAAGATTGTGTTGCCACCTTTGGATTTTTTACCACCGCCACCACTGAAGAAGATTTGTCCGCCGCCGCCAAATCCACCACCACCATTGGTGTAAAAGACATCATTGCCACCTTTGGATTTTTTACCGCCGCCACCACTGAAGAAAATCTGTCCGCCGCCACCAACGGGTACACCAACAGGAGCACCGCCGAAGTTTCCACCACCATTGCCGCCTTTGTTGCCACCACCAATAATGTCATTGGCATCAGTAGCTTGAAGTTCGGTCAAGAAGCTGTCTGGATCTGCGAATAAATCGATACCAGCAGACTTTAAATTAGAGATTTCGATTTGAGACATGTTCGAGTGATTCCTATGCTACAAAATACGGCTCGCGAATACCTGTAAGGATATTGCGATATATCGAGAGTCCAGCAATGCCGAACTTTGTTACAGCCAATTATGCTCTATCGATCTCAGGTTTTCAACCCTTTGGACTCAATCGATCGGACATAAAGCACGTATAAATTTTGTCTCATTAAGTCAGTGACTTTACTTAAGTATATAAAAATTATTATGTATAAATAAATTTTCATTCTGCCGTAATAAATAGCAAAATGGCTAGTTCTTATCTTTATCCTTCGTCCGAACCACTGATGATATCTAGATCTAGTCCTAAATCACACATCATCGCCAGAGATGATTAGACTGCCTATCTCTGAGTAAGATCGGATCTGTCCGAACACAAATAACTGACAAAAAATCCTTTTGGTTGTAGAGAGACAGCCAAAAGGATTTCTTAGACGTTCGATCGCATCAGTGACTATAAGTAGTGTTTTTTCATCCACTCACTCTCATCTTCAAGTTGCGAAATATCAGGAATATTTAAGTTTCGCAAATTAATTTGAATATATGTAACGTCATAATACTATGGCTTTTAGCTAAATAATTGCTCGAATCTCGCCCTGAAGTCTTCTGTCGGGTCGATATACAGGCGTTATTGAATCTGAACAAGATTTATTTACGCTCGAATTCAAGCGCGATCCATACCACAATCTGGTAATGCGAAAGTAATAAACAAAACCATCTTACAATATGTAAGATGGTTGGGACGAGAGGCTGCGCAAACAGTAGTAGCTACTAAAGGTAACTACCAAGACATAATAATTAGATTAATTGACGATCGACACCATCCAGGCGATGGGATTTTGACCTGTAAAGAATTCGATAATCAGTAAAGCGGCAAAACCAATCATCGCTGCTCGGCCATTGAACAGCTCGGTGGCAGTATTGATGCCGAATTTGTTGGCGGCTAATTTGGGTTGAACAGTGGGTTGTGATGTAACCATGATGGGGGTATTGAGGGTGTGTAAATCGAGTCTGATTCTTATTTTACAAGGGGATAGGGGTTAGGGGAAACCCCAAGACCACTAAAGGCCAGTTGCACTTTTCGCTATCCCCTAACCCCTATCCCCTATCCCCTAAAACACCAGTAACTTTGTTTTGAGGCAAGATGTGAGACTATCGATTACCTCTCTGCTTAGGCAGACGCTCCGCGTTGGCGGAGCCTGCGCTTTGCGCTTACGGCGCGGCTACGCCAACGATTTCCTGCACCAAAACATAGGGTTGAATAATCATTGCCTGAAATTTTTGCTGCGGATTGGCATTCCACCGATTGAGGATTTCTGGAGATGGCTTGACGAGCAATTGTTCGCCAATCCAATGTTGTACGGACATGGTATTGTCACTGGCGATAG
This sequence comes from Chamaesiphon sp. VAR_4_metabat_408, assembly GCA_031422115.1. Taxonomy (GTDB): domain Bacteria; phylum Cyanobacteriota; class Cyanobacteriia; order Cyanobacteriales; family Chamaesiphonaceae; genus Chamaesiphon. The sequence continues at coordinate 4,311 of JANOPX010000334.1, forward strand.
CTACACCTACATCCAACAGATCCAATTCTGGTACGACTAAGATTACGGCATCTTTCTGGATATGCGGTTTTAGCCAATCCAATTCAGCTTCGTCGAGGTTATTTGCTAGTTCTGCTCGAAGAGTGTCCATATGCTCGATCGAATGATAATATTTGCGCTACCAAATTATAGCAATTTTCAACTGCCCAATATTTGCGGAATATTTTTTATCGGCCTAAATCGTGCAGCTCATTAATTTTGGTGGTACATAGCTCTGTAACTCGATCGAGTTCGCCGCGTTTGGTCGAAGTCGGTGGTAGGATTAGTTCGCCGATTCTGATTGTAATGGGGGTAGACTGGGGAAATTTTTTCCCTGGTTGTTCGAGTAAATGTGTGCCCCACAGGGAGACAGGCAGCAGGGGAACTTGAGCTTTGGCGGCAATCAGAGCTGCACCTGGTTTGGCATCGATTACTTTGCCGTCTGGAGTCCGCGTACCGGATAAAAAGATGCCTACACCCCAACCTTTTTCTAGATAAGCTAAGGCTGCTTTGATGGTGTTGCGATCGACAGCACCGCGCTTGACTGGATATGCACCGTATAATTCGATCGCGGCCTTTAAGATGGGGATTTGAAACAATTCTTCTTTTGCCATATATGCTACCGGACGTTGTACGGCGGCCGACAATAGGGGTGGGTCGAAATTACTACCATGATTGCTGACTACTACAAAGCCATTCGATCGCGGAATATGTTCTGTACCCTGGATTCTCCCCCGTAAATAAAGATAGAAAAATGGGTTGATAAATGGATCTTTGAAGGCGTGATAAAGGAGCAGGCTGACTAGGGATTCGCGAGATCTGGACATATTAGTTGGAGTTGACGACAAGAGCTGTTCGTGCCCTTTGTCGCTGGAGAATGGAGTGAAGATTAGACCGATTGGGCAAAGCCCACGCTTCTGCGGAGGCAGAGGCTACGCCAACGCGAACGAACTTCAGTAGTCTTCGCATTTTACCGCGAACCACCAGCTACTTGGGCAGTTTCGCTCGATCGACGATAATTTGACTGAAATAGGTACTGTGCCAGTTTATTAAGTGACCACTACCAGATCGTGTATAAACTTATACATACAAATGTCGGTCAGACTAACCGCAGTCACAGGTTAGTCTGAAATCAAGGCGTAGAGCATGGACTTGCGATCGTCCCAAATCTACCACGTAGATACTATTGTAAATAAAGTGACACACTAGACTCAGTATTTTGGCGGATCTGCTCGTACATTAGATGTGTAAGCGAACGCTCACACTACCTAAGTAAATACCATGAATGTGCATCCGAACTGTCTACCGAATACCAGTAGTCGGCAGAAACAACAGTCGAATATTGTGCTGCTATCGAGTAAGCAGCCACTACCAGACATGTTAATCGAAGCTTTGCAGACTCAAGTAAGTGCATCAATCGTCCAAGTAACCGATGTAGCCCAACGTATTGCCGTTGAAGTCGATCGGATTTGTGAAAAAAGCGACAGGATCCAAACTTCGGGGATTACCGAATCTTGGCGCGTCGGCTTGGCGCGTCATCGCGTCTCCAAGTGTCTATATTACTATCAGCTAGGCTCCAGGCGGGGTAGAATCGAACTTCACGGTCATTTAAGTTCGATCGTCTATCGATATATTACTATTCCCCAATCTCAATTAGGATTTCAAGCTCGGTATTCACTGATTGAAGATTTTCTGCAAGAATTTTATACCGAATCCCTCAAGGTTTTCCGCCGGGAAAATGAATTGACAGAAACTTATACGCCGCGCAGTCTGCTGCAATTGGCGGAGTATATGGTATTTACCGAATGTTATGGTAAACGACGGATTCATCTCCGATATGGCAATAGTCAACAGCTTATCATCCTCCGCGCCCAAACTTTTGCCAAGCGACAACCGAGCGAGACAGCAGTAGATATCGAACTAGCATTTGAGACTGCGCGAGAGGAAGATGGCGATAGCGGCTCCAAGGTAATGCAACAATTGCGTGCCAAAATGGTGACGGATAATGTAGATCCTACTGATGGGGTATTACGCAATCGAGTCATTCAGGAATTGATTGGTTATTTGACAGCACAGGATCAACAAATTTGTATCGACTATTTGTTACTGAAATTGGAAGATCTATCTGCACCAGAAATCGAGAAAGCTCTAAACTTGAGTGGACGAGAACGAGATTATCTTCAACAGAAGTTCAAATATCATATCGAAAAGTTTGCTCGTGTATCTAATTGGGAATTAGTCCATCAATGGTTGGGTGCTGAAATTGATAGTAGATTGGGCTTGACAGATAGTCAATGGTTGATTTTCTCGACTCAATTGTCTGTGGAACAGCAAGCTTTGCTCCAATTGAAACAAGATAGTCATAGTCAGGAATCAATTATGAAATCTCTCCGTTTGACTGAGAAAAAGTTTCAGCTACGGTGGTCGGAATTGTTGAGCATGGCGGCTCTATTACGCAATCAGTGATTTTGGATTTTGGATTTTGGATTTTGGATTGTAATACTCACTACTGTCATAATCCAGGGCGGGTACGAGACCACGCCCCTATACAATTAACCTGTAGGGGCGTGGTCTCGTGCTCGCCCTAATCTACGCTAGATTCCATAACCTTATTTATCGCTATTATTTTAAAAATGGTATGGATATCCGAATGATTTCGATCGTTCGGGCATTTTATATTTATAGTCGCAGGTTGAATTACGGCAATTAATAGAAAAGAAGTATACGTCGTCAAGATGACCTACCAGGTTCAAAAACCAAATTTGGTACTTCGATCGCTAAAATACGTGAGATCGCGGATGAATTATGCGATGGTATCGGGGAATAATTGAGGTAACATACAGCATCAAATTGGATCTAAAGTGAAAGGTGATGGAACAGATAAGTGAAGATGTCCAGATCTCGATCGATAGTACGGCGAGTAAGCTTATTCCATCGATCGATAGCCTGATTTTATTAGGCGATGCCGAACGCCGTCAACTACTAATAAAATGGGATAATTCTGAAAAATTGTGTATCCATCACTTATTCGAGCAACAGGTACAGCGCACGCCAGATGCGATCGCCGTTGTATTTCAAGAGCGACAACTGACTTATCTAGAACTGAACACCCAAGCTAATCAACTAGCTCGTCATCTGCGCTCTGTGGGAGTAACGGTAGAGACACTCGTAGGTATTTGTATCGATCGATCTCTCGACATGCTCGTCGGACTTCTAGGTATTCTCAAGGCTGGCGGTGTATACATTCCACTCGATCCTGCTTATCCGGCGGAGCGGTTGGCTTTTATGTTGGCGGATTCCCAAGCAGGGGTAATTGTCACACAGCAATCCTTGGTGCAGCAATTAGAGCCATTATTACCAAACGATCGCTGCATGTTAGTCTGTATAGATCGGGATCTAGAAGCTATTACTACCCAGAGTGATGAAAATTTACCAGACGTTATTGCAGGCGAGAAGCTTGCCTATATTATCTATACATCTGGTTCTACAGGCAAACCCAAAGGCGTGCAAATTGCTCATCAGTCTTTGAGCAATCTCCTCAATTCGATGCAGACTTTATTGAAAGTGTCAGCGTCTGAGACATTTTTGGCTGTCACAACTATATCCTTTGATATTGCTGCGCTCGAACTTTATTTACCCCTAATTGTCGGAGCCAAACTAATTCTCGTCAGTCGGGATACCGCATTGGATGGAAATAAGCTATTGGCGGAAATTAGTAGCTCTGGTGCGACGGTGATGCAATCTACCCCTGCGACTTGGCAAATGTTGATTGGTTGTGGTTTATCAACCAACCATCGGCTCAAACAAATTCTCAGCGGTGGTGAAGCTTTACCACGCAGGCTGTCACACCAACTATTAGCGGTGAGTGATGAAGTCTGGAATGTATATGGGCCAACTGAGACAACGATTTGGTCTAGTGCTTATCGAGTCGATCTAACCAGTGCCGTCCAAACTAGTTTAGAGCCAATTGGTACAGGCATCGCCAATACCCAGCTCTATATTCTCGATGCCAATCTTCAGCCAGTAGAAATTGGCTCATATGGAGAGTTGCACATCGGGGGCATGGGTTTAGCGAGAGGCTATCTAAATCGCCCAGAATTAACCGCCGAGAAGTTTATCCCTCATCCCTTCAGCAAACAACCTGGAGCAAGGCTATATAAGACTGGAGACTGGGTATTTTGTCGATCGGATGGTAATCTAGAATATGCCGAGCGCATCGACCAACAAGTCAAGATTCGCGGCTTCCGCATCGAACTAGGCGAAATCGAAACCGCACTCTATACACATCCCCAAGTTCGAGAAGCTGTCGTCATCGCCAGAGAGGATGAGCCAGGAAATAAGCGTCTAGTTGCTTATGTGGTAACGACTGAAGCTATAGCTCCAAGTGCGAGTGAGTTTCGAGTACACTTGCAACAAACATTACCCGACTTCATGATTCCGGCGGTATTCGTCCAATTAGCCGCTCTACCACTCACCCCAAATTGTAAGATCGATCGACGCGCCTTACCAGCTCCCGCTCAGACTAGGATAGAATCAGCCGATAGCTTTGTGGCTCCTCGCGACAAATTGGAATCCCAACTGACAGAGATTTGGGAAGAGTTTTTAAAAATAAAACCGATCGGTATTACAGACAACTTCTTTGAGCTTGGCGGAGACTCCCTGTTAGCCATGAGTCTATTTGCCAAAATTCAAACAGTATGTCAGACACAGCTACCTCTATCAGCAATATTTCAGGCTCCAACTATTGAAGCCTTAACTCAAGTGCTCCGCGCCCAAATATCATTACCCGATTGGTATTCTTTGGTACCTATTCAACCAAAAGGAGAGTGTACTCCGTTATTTATGATTCATTCCCTAAATCATCGAGATTTTTATCATCACTTAGGTAAAGATAGACCTATTTATGGTCTTCATTATGGGATTGCCGAGCGGAGCAATCGAGTTCCAGAGTTACCCACGATTGAAGACTTAGCAGCTCACTATATCAAAGAAATGTGTGAGCTGCAACCCCACGGCCCATATTATTTGATGGGGCATTCTTTTGGTGGTACGATCGCCTATGAGATGTCTAGAAAACTAGTTGCTTTAGGTAGAGAAGTAGGTTTAATTGCCTTATTTAATACCAATCTAGATTGCCACAGTCGTCAAAATATATCACTCTCTCAAAAGCTTGCTAATTTCCAGCAGTTGGGATTGTCCGAATTAATAGATCGAGCAAAACATCGATTACAATTTAAGTTCAATACGCTCAAAAATCGATATAGTGCGGCTGGACTTGCCCATGTAGATGTATTTACCGAAGATCCACGCATTTTGTCAGCGATGAGTAGCTATACACCCCAACCTTATTCGGGTCGAGTAGTTTTATTTAAAGCGATCGATCCATTGCCTATGCTTAATTATAGTGTGAGCGAACCTGAATTGATTCTGAATAAACTCGTGAGTGGAGGGATCGATATTTACGAAATTCCAGGCAATAATAATACGATCTTACAGAACCCGACTGGATCGATCGTCGCTGAAGCGATCGAGAAATATATCAGCGATAGAATCTCCGCCTATCATAATTAATTTACTTCATAAGCTGTACATCATTATGCAGTCGCTAAAATTTAGAGTAGGGGCAATTCATGAATTGCCCCTACTCTAAATTTTAGTCCAATTCACTAACACCTTCTAGGGTGTACCAATAGGAATCATCGCACAACAAAGATCGACAATCTCTACAAAGTTAATTGGGGATGCTTAACAGTTAATAGCAGTTGTTGAAGCTGTTTTTGATAGGTTTCAGACGTAAGTTTTCCGCCTTTCAATCCATCTGTCAGCGTCTTCATTTCGCTGGCATAAGATTGCTTTTGTTCGGATATCGCTAATTCATCGCGATCGTAAATATCCTCAGCAGCTTTACGATTTTGTTTGAATAGTTGTCGCAGCGCGTTTGACTCCAGACCGCCGGATTCGCGGTAATCTGTCTCAAAGTACGTTGCCGTAGTTTGACCCATTGCCCAGGTCGCTGTGAAGGCATCTGCGGCTCCCAAACTCGTCCCCACATTGGGTACCAATTTTGCCAAATCCAATGCCATCAACCAAGCACTAACTAAGCCCAAACTCCCCACCATTTCCTCGAAGAATGGTTTGACAGCAAATTCACCTACGCCGCACATATCGGCAATTTCGGCGATGAGGATCATTTGTAGCCCCAATGCCGCAGACTGGGTGTAAGAACTCATCAGGGGCGAGGGATCTGCACCGAGAATAGCAGTCGCTGTGGCATAGCGGAGGATTTTTTCCTCAATGAGGATCGATCGCTGTTGTGGGTCGTCGATCGATCCACCCGTACTGCTATTCTGGAAGCGAGATACTTTATCTACCAATTCTTCCAACTGTTGGACTTTGGCGGTGGTTAGGTTGAATGTCTGGGCAATGCGATCGAGTAGCTCCCGTTCGGTGGGATGATATTCACTATCGGTATTGGCTAGTAAATAAGCCGCATAATAAGTCAATTCTTGCTGGGCTGAATCGGTGATTTGGGCTAGTTCCTTTGGGAGATCTACAGGCTCTGTTAGGAGAGTTTCCCACAATATCCCTTCTGGTAAATTTTGCTGTTTGATATTCGATTCCAACCATAGTCGCTCGGCTGAATTCAGACTACCATCGGATTGAGCCACCGCAATTAGTACTTTCAGCCGTGCTAGAGATTCCGGTGACATCATCGGCGGCTGTGAATCGAGTCGGAGTATTTTAGATGCTAACTGTCGGGCGGTAGGTTCTGGTACGATTAGTACCGGACAAGGAGCGCGATGGAGTACAAATTGACTCAAACTCCCTGTCATCATTTCCACCATTTGCCCCCTTCTCCGTCGCCCCATCACGATGAGATCTACTGTGGCTGAATGTTTGAGGATACTATCGCCGAGTCCTTCATTGACGATGATGTATTCTAGTTTGGCAGTCGTGGCTAAGGGTTGGAAGATATGCCGGAGTTCGTGTTCGCTGGTAGGGGTTGGTTGCCAGTTTTGGGTTGGAGCCTCTTCGGTATAATCTAATTCTGGTTCGTAGACGTGTAAGATGGTTATTTCTGAGGTTTCTGATGCTGCAAGTTGCAGGTAGTTTTGCAGAAATTCACAGATTTTTACAGCGGTGGGTGATATATCGGCGGCGACTAGAATTTTCATTTGTTTTTTTTTGACGCGAAGGGCACGGAGGGTTTTCTAGTATTTGGGTGGAGTTTTTGGTGGGTACCGCGAAGAGCGCGAAGTTTTAGTATTTGAACCTGTGTAGTCGGGTTTTATCAGAAATTCTGGAGAGGTGCGGTATTGACTAGCTCTCTCCCAAGTTTGGGAGAGTAGGGTAGTTTGATACAAGTAGATAGAAGTGCAAAAACCCTGGTGCTTAGTCTTTAACCGCCCTCTGCGCAGGCAGACGCTTCGCGAACGATTGAAATCGGGGCTAACAGCTAAAGTCCACTCAAGTGGACTGAGTGATTTTTCTTCTGGTGTATGAAGCCACTCTGCTTTCAAGTTTGGCAAAGCCAGGGTGGTTTCATTCTCGCTAGAGAATTTTCTTCAGTCCATTTCAATGGACTTTTGCCGTTAGCCCCGATTTCAATCGTTCGCGAAGCGTCTGCCTGCGCAGAGGGCGGTTGAAGACTAAATTCTAGGCTTCTAGATTTTCTTTTTAAACAATTAATCCGCCCTGCTCCCAAGTTTGGGAGAGGGAGCAAGATACTCCGCTTTCCTCTTAGATCCCCTAATCCAAAATCCAAAATCCAAAATCCAAAATCCAGATCGGTTCAATCTTCAATATTCAACTGTCGCTCGGCAATTTCTTGGGCATCGCGAAACTGACCGTTTTTGGTAGCCCAAGCTAATGATAGTAATGCTAAAATACCGATCGGCAATAGCACCCAAACCAGCGACCACATGATGACTACCCCATCGCCAATGCCAAACCAACTACCCATTTGAGCGTGTTTTTCAGTCTCGCCTGCTGCCATTGCTACGATCGAAATCATAATCCTACCTGCGCTATTTTGACACCATCTTTCCACGCTCCCAAAGATTGAATGTAATCCGTCAAATCGGACAGTTCCTGAGTTGAGAGATAGTCAAAAGCAGGCATGATCGAATTGGGATTGTATTGACGGGGATTGATGAAATGCCCGATCAAATAATCTTTGGCAGGTTGCCCGATATCTCGTCGCCAAACTCGCCCCTCGTTAGAAAGATCGGGGCCTTGACGAGAAGTACCCAGCATGTGAGGCTGGTCATAATAATAGTCTCCCGCTTTGGATACGCCAAATGCAGCAACTAGATTTTCATCTGCTTTGACATTTCGCACTTGTTGGGAATGACAGTAGACACAGCCTTCACGCGCATAGATTTGGCGACCGTGAGCTTCTGTGGGAGAATAAGCTACTAAGCCTACACTCGGAGAACGGATGACCGTAGAGGCAATGCCAGGGCCGATTACAAGTCCAGTAAAGGCACAGCCAAATAAGATCGATAAAATTAGGACGATCGGAAAAACGCTAGTATATCTCATGATGTGACACTCTGAGTTTCGAGAGAATCGGTAGAAGTCTGTTGAAGAGAGACAGGATAATTGACGGTTTTGTACACGTTAGCTACAAAGAGAAACTGTCCGAGTAAGGCGATTAAACCGCTAATTGCACGAGCCACATGATAGGGATATCGATCGATCATCGTCGTCTGAGGCGAACCGCCAGCTTCCCAAGCAGTGCCCTCTACCCAGCCGCTAATGCCCATAGAAACCACGTAACCGATGATGCCGACCATTGTTAGCCAGAAATGCCATTCGGCCATGTTCCGGGAGTATTTGAGCTTGAGCGAGCGTTCTAGATAAAAGTAAGTAAAGGCAATCAATCCAGGTACGCCAAATCCCAAGAATCCGAGATGGACGTGGGCGATCGTCATGTTGGTAAAATGGAGTTTGGCATTGAGGGACATTACCGCCAAAACAGTGCCCCACAAGGATGCACCCACATAACAGAGATAGGCAAGCAGACTAAATCGATAGCCGATATCCCGTTTCATAATCGCCCATGTGCCCCAAGCTGTACCACCGAAATTAATCATCGTGGCGCAGGTAGGAATGAACATCGCGATCGAAGCTGTTACAGAAGCAGTCATCACCCACATTGGCACAGGCCCCCAAATCACATGATGTCCGCCATTCCAGGGGTAAAACGCCGCCAATGTCCAAAATCCCACGAACGAGATAATATGGCTGTACAGGGGCTTATTTACCTGCTTGGGCACGATGTAATATAAGGTGGCTAAACCCAGGGTAGTCAGCCAAATCCCAAATAGGTTGTGACTGTAGAACCAATTGATAATCGCATCTTCAATCCCACTAAACTTGGAGGCATTGCCCAATGTGTAGTAAATTGGAAAAGGGATAATCGCCAGTAAGATGTACCATAGTGATACATATACCCGCTGTTCCCTACGGATAGCGATGGTCGAGAATAAATTTCCAGCGATCGCAATTACGAGTAATCCGATCGTCATATCAAATGGAAAGGGAATCTCTGTATATTCTTTGCCCTTGCTAAAACCCATCAAAATGCCCATGCAACCAGCCAGCAAATTGAAGTTCCAAAACCAGGCTGTGAGCGAACCCAACCGTTCGGAAAATAATGGCGTTTGAGTCAAACGGGGCACCATATAAAAGGTCGCACCCAAATAACCCATACTCATAAAGCCAAACAGCCCAATATTAATATGCACGGGGCGCAGCCGTCCATAAGCTAATGCTGGCACACCCTGCAAAAATTCAGGATAAAACAATTTCACAGCTTCGACGACACCGATTAACATCGTCACTGTCATCCAAAAGATGCCAGAATAGAGCCAAGTCTGAGCAGCTCCATCGGGTTTGTCGATCGGCATCACTTCCGCACTAGAAGCAGATTTGGGAATAGTCAGGGTCAGATCTCGATCTTGAATTAAGGTCATATAAAAATTAGGTAGATAGTACACTGCGATCCGATACGAATCTACAAGCTTTTTTACAACTCTCTACAATCTAACAATTCAATCGACCATTAGGCTATTGACAAACTGTCAATCTTCAGGTTTTGGGGGTCTCAATTGCCACCCTTGGGTGGTTATCCGCACCCGATGAGATCCACCTTGGATCCGAACATTAGCCCTGTTAATACCATTTTGGATTTTGGATTTTGGATTTTGGATTGGGGAAACCTTGCTATCGCTGGAGTTGGTCGTTGGCGTAGCCTCTCCCCTGGAGAATCGATCTGTCGGGATCGTTTTTTAAATTGGTATAAAGATTTCTTTCTCCCACAAACCAACAAAGCAGGCTGGTATCAGTAACCCTTCCGTCTCAAACAACCTATGCTTTGAGGGGGGGTTCGGGGGGGGGACACTCCCCCAACCGACGGGGGGTCTGGGGGTCGGAACCCCCAGATCCGGGTTCTGTCCACACTAGCAACAATCGCAACTCACAAGTATTTGTCATCTGCCGCTTTTGCTTATTACAAATATCCCCCTTAAAATGTCTTTAGATCCGCGATCGACATCCAGCCCTAATTAGCTCCAGTACTAACTAATCGTTCGGTAGCAATCGAACTAACAGCCGACTTTTTTTCCCATGCTAGAGCAGTACGAATAATCAAATCTAGATCGTTATAACGAGGTTTCCAGCCGAGGAGCTTTGTAATTCGATCGGCACCAGCAATTACACAGGCAGGATCTCCCTCACGCCTAGCAGTTTCGACAACGGGGAAATCGACTCCAGAAATCTCCTTGACCTTTTCGATGACTTGACGGACACTATAACCCGTACCATAACCACAATTTAAAATCTGACTGGGATTAGCACTCTCCAGATATACGAGTGCATCCACATGTGCTCTGGCGAGATCGTCTACATGGATATAGTCACGAATTCCCGTACCGTCAGGAGTGTCAAAATCAGTCCCAAACACCTCCATACTGGCACGATTACCCAATGCAGCATCACAGGCAACTTTGATCAGGTGAGAGGCTTTCTTGCCCGCTTGTCCGAGCGTACCACCAACTTCAGCTCCCGCCACATTAAAGTAGCGGAGAATGATATATCTTAGCTTAGACACCGCTGCATAGTCACAAATCAATCTTTCGCTCATTAGTTTGGAACTACCGTAAGGATTGAGCGGTTGGGGGAGGATATCTTCGGTGATGGGTTGATTGCCTTCTGGTTGCCCATAGACAGCCGCAGTACTAGAAAAAATAAATTTGTTTACACCGAATGCTTGACAGCAATGGAGTAGGTTTAGGGTATTGGCAGTATTGTTGCTGTAATAGTCGAGAGGATTGACGATCGATTCAGGAACCGATATACTCGCAGCAAAATGTAAAACAGCGTCGAAATGATGTTGGGTAAAGACTTGAGTTAGTTGTTCTCGATCGCTCAAATCTCCCACAAACAGCTTGCCATAGCTCAACGCACCAACAGTACCTGTAGATAAATTGTCATAGGTAACGATGTCATATCCAGCCTCACCCAACTGTTTGATGGTGTGAGAGCCAATGTAGCCAGCACCACCAGTGACTAAGATTTGTTTTTTCATCGGGGTTTTTCTATACTCGTACTATATTATACCGACTCGCTACAAGAACTGCTTTGACAGCTCGAGACTATGTTTGCGTCATCATCCTCACCCTCACGAGTAAAATGTTTTGATGGCATCAAGTTAGGAGCGGTTCCATTCTGGAGCGGATGGCTTCAACCTATTGTTCCCACGCTATTAGTTAGAATGCCGAATTATTGACATCATTTCAATCAAATCACTTCTAGATCGCTTTGGCAGTGATGTCGATCGCTAGCTCCAAGCTACTATATTAACAAAAATTAAGCTAGACTCGATCTCTAGCTTTGATTCGATTGGATTGTAAGGATCCGATCGAATTAGCGATCGGATGCTCTGGCTCGACTAAAAATATTAACGATAGATTCTAACTAAATCTAGTTCTTAATTAATGTTAGTTTGTGCTCGCAAAACAAATTGACGAGTACCACTACTCGATCTAAATCTAGTTTTGACCCACTACTTCCACCGTTTGGCGAGTAACTGTTCTTCTAATGCCGCAATCCGATTGTAGGCTACTGTCAATTGGGCTGTCAATCGTTGAATTTGAATTTGGGGAGACAAATCTTGTTCTCGAATCTGTTGTCTATTCTCTACTGAGGTAGTTTCCCTAACGATGCTCGCTCCATTATTATCGATCGACAAATCTTGTCCAGCAACTATCCACTCCGCAGTATCATAACGGTAGTTTGCACCACTAGGTAGATTGGCATACCCATTACTCGGATAGCTCGCCCGATTTCGACGTGAATTTCGAGAATTATCGCCATGGATATGTTCGTTCGAGGGACTATCCTCCTCAAAGCTCTGCGGATTTTCCAAAGCAGTAGTTTCACCGGATAACAGACGATCGCCGATCTGAATGAGGATTTGATAAATTAGATCGATTTTTTGGATCGATGTGCTAATTTTTGACCGCATTGATTCCATTTTTCATCCTAAAACTATTGTGTTTAATATAGTTAGTAAATCTATCTTTAGTGGGTTAGTGCTGAATATTTTAACTATTGTGAACCGATCGGGACGAGAACTAGTAATATGTTTGTTAGAATCTTATTAAATTTAGAACCAGCGATCGATCGCCAGAAAAATGCTAGAAATCGGAGACTTTTTTACAGCTTGTATCGGCACTTGGAAAACAGAGCGAATTTATCACTACCCGCTTCAAGGGGAAGTCGAACGCTCCTATACAGAATTTAACGTAGCTGGACTAAAATCTGGAGAAAAACACCAAATTTCTTCAGCTTTCTTGCCAGTTGGGAGTATGGCAGGATCTGCGGAAATTGATGGATGCCCTGGTTTTAGGATCGGCTTTGATACTGTCTCAGAAAAGGGGGAACGAGTCGCGATGGCTCTCAAGGCTCTATTCGTACCCGAACAACTAATCATCGCACCTCATTTATTACCTCCAGATCCGCTCGCACCAGCTACCCCCCTTACAGCAGAGATTTTGGCTAGTACTGAAGTCATTCGGGGGTTGTATGTACGGGATGAAGGTTATTCAGAGACTGGAGCGATTACGGGACGTTTTACTTATCTACCCAGTCGCCAAACTTTGGAATTAACTACATATTACAGTCGATCGGTTGCAGTTGACCAAATCAGACTAATTGACAGCCACACCCGTCTCCGTACTATTGTCACCTACCAACGCCCTCAACCAGGCGAAGTACCGACGGTGATTAATCTAGTCGGTTTTGGATTGGAGCAAAAAGACAAGTAATAAGTAATAAGTAATAAGTAATAAGTAATAAGTAATGCTGGAAAAATGCTTTTTATTTTTAGCGACCGCAATCGCAATCCTTACTTTAGGCAAATTTATATTCTGGATTTTCCCGTTAGAATTACTTACCCATTTTCAGGTTTATTATTTCTGGCTGACGATCGGACTAATACTCTTGTCGATTGGACTGCGGCAACATCTTAGATCTCTAGTCCCTTTATATATCCTATTATTTAGTTTGACACTTAATAGTTTAGAATTGGCGACCTGGTACTTGCCGAACGAGCGAATGACTGCGGACAAGACTAATATACTCAGAGTAATGAGTTATAACATCTTAGTCGAGAACTTTGAGATCGATCGCATCGTCGGGAGTATTTCATCTGTCGATCCAAATTTACTTCTCATTATTGAAGTCAATCCATTGATGAAGCAAAATATCGAAGATCGAATAAAAACTAAATTTCCCTACAGTTTTCAATCTCCTGGTGGCGGGATGGCTGTATTTAGCAAACTTCCGCTCGAAGATAGTAGAGGCGAAAAATTTCTCGGAAGTGATGCTACCAATCTAGTCACCCATATAAAATATCGAGATCGACGGATCGAAATTATTGGTACTCACCCACTCGTACCCGTCAAAGCCAATCTCTTCATTCGCCGCAATCTCCACCTCAATTCGATCGCAACTCATCTAGAAAGGAAAAGTCAGCCAACAATTCTAATGGGAGATTTCAATCTTACCCCTTGGTCGCCCTATTATCGACAATTTATCGATCTGGCTAATCTACATAATACTCGACTAGGATTTGGAATTTTACCCACTTGGATTCGCCCTTCTACGACTGTAAAGTTACCTCAATTCATCCTCCCCTTCCTAAATATTCCGATCGACCACATTTTCGTTACCAAAGATTTTACAGTTGCTCGTACTTATACGGGAGATAATGGGAATTCCGACCATGCACCGATTGTTTCAGAATTAGTCATCCCATAATGCCACAGCTCACACCATTTTCTAGAGATATATTTACCCCACCGATCGATCTTGCTGCTAATCTCGATCGACATGATAATATTTTGTCGATCGAGTATCATCTACATGGCGATTTGAATACCCTCATTATTCCACCACGGGCACCTAACCCGACGCGCAAATCCCTCCTCTGGGAACACACCTGCTTTGAGTTTTTTCTGGGCGTTCCAGGAATACCAGAATATTGGGAATTCAATCTTTCACCTACTGGTGATTGGAATATATATCACCTCGACAATTATCGTCAGGGGTTACGAGAAGAATTAGCTTTTCACTCCCTACCCTTTGAAATAACTTTACAACCAAACTCAATAGTGTTAAAATTAGAAGTAGACCTCAAACATATTATTGAATCCGATCGAGACCTCCAAGCCTCTGTAACGAGCGTAATTGAACCGCGTGCAGGCGAAATTACTTATTGGGCAGTGACTCACAGCGGAGAAGCTGCGGACTTTCACTTGAGGGATAGCTTTTCGTTAAGTCTGTGACCATACCCCTATCAAGGTAAGGATCTATTCATCCCACAAACCAACAAAGCGGTCGCTTTCACCAAACTAACCGTCTCAAACAACCTATGCTTTGAGGGGGGGTTCTGCTGAGGCAGAGGCTACGCCAACGGGGGGGGACATTCCCCCAACCGACGGGGGGTCTGGGGGTCGGAACCCCCAGATCCGGGTTTTGTCCTCACCAGTAACAATCGCAACCCACAAGTATTTATCATTTACCGCTTTTGCTTATTACAAATACTCACCTTAACAGGAGTAGTCTATGACTAGCCGCAAAGTAAAAATTTATACT
>JANOPX010000335.1:0-3722 GCA_031422115.1 Chamaesiphon sp. VAR_4_metabat_408
GACTGGGGGACTGGGGGACTGGGGGACTGGGCGGCTAGACGGTTAGCTAATTTCCGCCGTTTAAGTAGGTGGGCGCAATTTTAGACAATAGATTATGCCTGAAACCTAGATGGTGGGCAGTGCCCAACCTACGATTCCTTCTAGGCTTTCCCAATCCAAAATCCAAAATCCCCTACCTATTCTCCTTCACCTGCGGTATTAGCTGCTGTTGCCAATTATTCACCCAATTAGGGCGCATGAGGGCGATGGCAATTGTGCCAGACGCGATTAAGCCAACCATTCCGCCCAGGAATAGTAAGCGTTTAAACATATCTTCCCGTGGATATTTTGGTTTAGGAATCCAATCCAGCGCGCCTGATTTGGGTGCTGGGACGACCCATTCAGGTGTAGAATTATTTGATGATACCCGACAGGACATCAGTACCAAGGAGATATTATCATCACCATTGTGACTGTGGGCTAGAGCTAGCCAAGATTGGACTGCTTCTGTTAGGGGGGTACCGGATTTGAGGATGCTACTGGCGTGTTCTTGCCAGGAGCTTTCGACGAGATTTCGATCGCTCAAACCGTCGGAGCAGAGTAATAATATCCCATCTTCCATCGCCATAAACCGCTGTACGGTAGGCTGAATCGCCGTGCCAGTTTTCATGCCCAAGGCTTGGGTGAGCATACTCCCATCGGGGCGATGGACACTCCGCCAGGGGACATCTCGCCCTTGTTTGATTTCGCGGGTAGCGATATCATCGTCGATGGTGAGGAGTTGACAGCGATCGGGTGTAATCCAATAAGCTCGACTATCGCCGATATGGGCGATGTAGATTTCGTGAGATGTCTCTCCTTTGGGGGCTTGAATCTTCTGGGTGACTTGGAGAGCCATCACCATGGTAGTTGCCATCCGTTGGCGTTTTTCCCGCCCTTGCTCTTGATTTTGGACGGCAATGGTATTATTTACTACTCGGACGATCGCCCCAATCGTATTACAGATCTGTTCGGGAGACATCATCTCCTGACTGTCGAGAATATCTTCAAACAGAGATTGAGTTTGCAGTTTGAGCAATTTTACCGCCAATTGACTGGCAACTTCACCACCTTCATGTCCCGCAACTCCATCACAAATAATTGCGAGTTTACCATTGCAAGAATCATGCGCCAATTCTAGGGGCGTTGGATAATAAGAATCTTCATTATGTTGGTGACTGGCACCAACATCTGTACCCCCAGCGATTTCCCAGGTGAGGGGTAATTGGGTGGATTCCTCCAGCACGATGCGATTGAGGATCGTTGAGGCATCTCGGAGCGAAGCTTTTTCTGCCTGCATTCTCCCAAATAGCTGCCGCAAT
This sequence comes from Chamaesiphon sp. VAR_4_metabat_408, assembly GCA_031422115.1. Taxonomy (GTDB): domain Bacteria; phylum Cyanobacteriota; class Cyanobacteriia; order Cyanobacteriales; family Chamaesiphonaceae; genus Chamaesiphon. The sequence continues at coordinate 1,341 of JANOPX010000335.1, forward strand.
CTGTCGGCAATTTCTGGAGCGATCTTCGGCAGAGTTTTCGCCCACAGATCGCCCAGTGTAGAGAGCGTAACTTTATGGGTGGGCGTGGGACGATCGGGTATCAATTCGCACAACCTAATCCGCCAACCATCAACGCGCACATTGTCGATCGCCACTAAACTAGACAATACCCCAGTTCCTGACAATGGTGCCCACAAATTGATAATCTGCCACAACCAGTATGCTTGATATAGAGCCGTCGCTTTATCCCATGCCTCTACTAAACTGGGTAATAAATTCCCCTCGCTATCGACAGGAATATTTTCCAACAATAGTACTTCTACCTGTTGGCTCGTTCGCATTGCTTCATCCGCAGGTAATTGCTTGAGCGAGCAAAAACCGTATAGTTGAGGTAAATGGAGCTTGTAGGGGTACAAGTGAGCATAAGCCAATGCTGTACTCGGCAGAGGAAATAAGACCTCTGGTGGCTCTTGTGGCTTGGTATCCTGCCACAATTGGGGAGCGATCGCCTGATATCTATTTTCCACCAGATTGTCAGCGGTCATGGGGGTTGCCTGTCCCTCGGCAGCCCAAAGATAGCGAGGCAGCAGTTTTCGAGCGGTTGTCATGGCTGGAACTGGGGGCTTTTAAAGGTTTTCGAGCGGGTGTATTGCTAGCGCGAGCGCAATCGCACCTAGTTGTGTAGTTTACGCTAAAAATCGCCACCTTTGAAATGATATCGATCGTGAAGATCGATTAAAGATTCGAGCACCGTTCCCTTATGCACCCAAGAATCGGTAAACTACGAAAGGCACGTTAAAAATCGATCTTATTTAATCCTGAATACTATGAGTGTAGTTAGTCAAATTATTCTTAAAGCAGACGACGATCTCCGTTATCCCAGTACTGGGGAACTCAGAAATATCCAATCGTTCCTCGAAACTGGCGAACAACGAATTCGGATTGTCACCACTCTCGCCGAAAGTGAGAAAAAAATTGTCGAGCGTGCCAGCAAGCAATTGTGGGCACAACACCCCGATTATATCGCTCCGGGTGGCAATGCTAACGGTCAAAAACAACGCGCTCAGTGCTTGAGAGACTATGGTTGGTATTTGCGGCTAGTTACCTATGGGGTACTCGCTGGAGATATCGGTCCGATCGAAAATATTGGCTTGATTGGCGTACGCGACATGTATAATTCTCTTGGCGTTCCTGTTGATGGCATGGCAGATTCGATCGCCGCTCTCAAAGAAGCCTCGCTCAATCTGCTCAGTGAGACAGATGCAGCCGCAGCCGCTCCCTATTTCGATTATATCATTCAAGCAATGTCTTAGTCTGGATGTCTGGCCTTGGCGTTTGCCTGCGCTTCTCTGTCAGACAGGCTACGCCAACGAAGCAGATAATCGCCAAACAGACATGACTAAATGAGTAACCTTCAGCGATGCTGGAGGTTATTGTTTTTTTTGCAATCGGATCTTGCCATAGTTACTAGAATTACTAATTCTTCATTAGAGGGTACCCACCAGCGTCGTTTTTATTCCGGGGAAACCCCAGAATAAAAAAACGACAAGACGGGGCACCCCTACAGGTTTATTGTGTAGGATTTATCTTGATGCCAGATGTGAGTATACCAATTCTGTGTAAACTCTAGAAACTCTCTGCGTACTCCCCTTACTCCTCTTACTCTGCGTCACCCAAATGTCTTATATCGATCGCCGATCGCCACCCCCAAAATTACCCTGGGTTTCCTTGGTACTTTTATTCCTCACATATACCACCTTTGGCTGGTTGTTATATGATTGGACTGACGATCGCACAGTATGGTTGGCAGTAGCCTTTGGGGTAGTTATCTTGGGTGGTTGTGTCACTTATCCCAGTCAAACTATCGCATTGGGTTTTGGGAGGTTTTTGAAGACAGATATGCGAGCTTTTATCCTCATTGTAATTACGACTATCCTGTCAGTTATTTTACTCACCTGGTTTCAATATTCGATCGATATCGTCATCCTCTGTACCGCAGGTTTATTAGTCAGTTTGGATCTCAAAACCAGCGGTTGGAGCAAAGCTTTTAGTCTGATTCTCATCATCGGTTGGCAACTATTGGGAATCAGCACCGGACTAACCATACATCATTTTTGGTCGCATCCACTCACTAATTTACCCGCCTATTTTTATTCGGCTCATTGGTTTAAGGGATAGTTGAGAATTGAGAATTGAGAATTGAGAATTGAGAATTGAGAGTTTTCCCTCATCCCCTCATCACCCCGTCACCCCGTCACCCCGTCACCCCGTCCCCCCGTCACCCCGTCCCCCCGTCACCCCGTCCCCCCGTCCCCTCATCCCCCCGTCACCCCGTCCCCCCGTCCCCCCGTCCCCCCATCCCCCACTCCCCCACTCCCCAAA
>JANOPX010000336.1:0-3554 GCA_031422115.1 Chamaesiphon sp. VAR_4_metabat_408
CCTGAAATTGAGGGTAGGGGCAATTCATGAATTGCCCCTACCCTCAATTTCAGGCGTTGATTAAAAAATAAATCATACCTACATTCAGCAATGCCCGTAAAAGCATAGATCTGAGGGTACCCACAAGCGTCGTTTTTATGCGGGGGTTTCCCCCGCATAAAAAAACGACAAGACGGGGTACCCAAGGGTTATCGCAGTAATAGTATTTATGAATTGTGCAAGATGTCAGCTAATAGCATCTCCCCCAATCCAAAATCCAAAATCCGTCTTAACCCAAACACATAGCTAGGCGGGTCACCCGCCCAGCGCGGAGGGAACCTCCGCGTGATTTGGGTCGCAAAATCCAAAATCTAAAAAAGTCCCGCTGTTTCATACAAACGGCGTAACACTGCCGAGATTTTGATGGCATACTGTGCATCTGCCGACCATCTACCATTCAATTGACGGATAGTTGGGGCGATGCCGCGTTTGACTAGTTCAAAGCGGGGTGCGACGCATTCTTGGAGGAGTCGATCGGTGCTACCATAAGCTTTGAGTTGTTGGATATGGGCGCGGACACCTTCTCTGGCGTTGCTGAAATTAGCCCACTCTGCTTGTCTATCGCCCAAACTAGCAAAATTATTAAAAGCTGATAAAACCACCCCGCCAAAGGTCAGGAAGCGGGTTTCTAGACACATTTGGACGAAGGCTAGATCGTGATTGACTCCTTCGGCGGCGGCTTCTTCGATGTAGAGTTCTGGGAGTTTGGGAAATTGGCGCAGAGCGTCGGGATTGTTGGCGGTGAGAAATTCGTCGAGATGTGCTGGAATAGTATGTCCAGATCCCATGATGCGATCGAATTCGTCGGCAGTAAATGCGTGTTTGGAACTGATATTATGGATGCGACCCATATCGATCGAGATCGAGATATTTAGATCCCGTAGTTCGATCGCTTTGATGTATACTATGCCTCGATAGCGAATGCGGCGAATACTCGGATTGAGGGCAAAATTTGCACCCAATCTATCGGCGAGATCGATCGGAATATAGACATTTCCATTGATGCCGATTGCTCGTTCTGGATAGGGTTCGCCGTTGACTTTTAGTTGGACTGAGATCGGCTGATTTCCGCCGCTAGTCTGCATTTGGACATCGCGGCTCCAAGTTACCAAACCATCGGTAATACCGAGGGCAACTTCTCGTCGATAAGCTTGAATCCGGGTGCGATCGTCACTATCTAGTTTAAATCCAACTTCCATTAATAGGGAGGGAATACTCAATCTGCGACAGAAGGCTAAACTACCCGTACCTGTGGATGTATCTGGCTTGGCACCATGACTGGGCAAGTTTGTTACTCGGCTACAAAAAGCTAACAGCAACATTTGGGCATGATTTTTGCGTTCGCCATTTTTGGCGATATAAAATGTGCTTACGCCTCTTTTTTGAGAATGAGCATAGGCATCGGCATGTATCCCTAGGGCGATATCTCCTGGTTTTGCCCGTTTATCGATCCAGTCTATATTAGCTGCGATCTTCTCCGCATCTGGCACTGCGACTACTTCAAAGCCTCTACTCCGCAATTCGGGGACGATCGTATCCCGCAAGAATACCATTTCTTTTGCTTCATTGGGCGCAGTTGCTGCCTCTGGATCTGTAGATGTACCTTCATAGCCACCATACACCGCACAAATGAAAATCCGTCCCATAAAAGTCATGCTCCTTATCGTTGGTTAATAATAGTGAATTAAATTATAGACCTGAAATTGTGTCAATCTATGTGAATGGATTGGAAGTTGAAAGAATTTGGCAGAATAAAAATATTCGACCGCCATTCATTTATTGCTATATCTACTATGGAAAGAATAGTAGATCGACATGTGAGCATCATCACAATAATCAGGATGCCCACATGCCAGAATTCAACTATCTACAATGGGGATTTCATCAATAACTGCGTGCCAATCCCCCAGAGCGAACCCAGTAATAAACCGATCGTCGCCAAAGAACTAATCCCAAAACCTGGGCCGCGTTTTTCGGCAGCTTGATAATAACCCCAGGCATATAAAATCCGTCCAAATACCCAAACTGCGCCGATAATTGCTGCGATATTTGCTTGAACATATGTAGCAAAAATCCATAACGCAGGTAGAAATAGTACCAATTGCTCTAGGGTATTTTGCTGAACTCTCAGCACCCGTTCAAATGCTGGCTCTCCAGACATTTCTGGCGGTTTTACACCATATTGAAATCGCGCTCGACCAACATTAATTGTCACTACAAAAAATAATATCAGTGCAGCGATCGTAACCAAACTCACCCAGGGAGACATACGCTTAAATCTTCTAAACAGCCCAATTATACTACTGTTGGCAAACTAATTGGCTCATAAAAATTCGGCAATTCGATCGACTGCATCTAGGAGGATAGCTGATTCATGTACCAAAGCAAACCGCACATAACCCTCACCACATTTACCAAAACCGATTCCAGGCGAAGCCGCTACCCCAGTTTTCGCAACTAATTCAGTACAAAATTCGACCGAATTATTTGCCCATCGCTCTGGCAATTTTGCCCAAATATACATCGTCGCATCAGGGGTAGTCACCTCCCAGCCAATCCGATTCAAAGCACCGACAAAAGCATCCCGCCGCTGCTTGAAAGTATCCACCGTATGCTCGATGCTACTGCTATCCCCTGTTAGTGCAGCAATTGCCCCCTGTAAAATGCCATCATATTGATTAAAATCTACCACCGCCTTAATTTGGCGCAGAGCGGTAATTATCTGCCGATTGCCGATCGCATAACCGACTCGAAACCCGCCCATATTATAAGACTTAGACATGGTAAAAAACTCGATCGACACACTCTTGGATCGATCGGCTTGAAATATCGACGGTGCTTGTCGATCGACAAATACCATATCACCATAGGGAAAATCATGTACCAAGACAAGATCGTGCTCTTGACAAAAAGCCACCGCCTCCTCAAAGAAGCTTAGTGGTGCAATAGCCGCCGTCGGATTGTGTGGATAGCTCAACACCATCATCCGGGACTTTGCCAGTATCTGCGGCGGAATATCCCCCAATACAGGCAAGAATCCATTCTCTGCCAACAACGGCATCGCGTGAATTTCCCCACCCGCCAAATACACCCCACCAGCATGAGAAGGATAACCAGGATCGGTTAATAATGCTACATCCCCAGGCTCCAAAATTGCCAACGGTAAATGCCCCGTTCCCTCCTGAGAGCCAATCAACGGCAAAACTTCCGTCTCTGGATCTACAGCAATTCCATACTTTGTCGTATACCAATTCGCCACAGCTTCTCGAAATAACCGCGTACCATTAAACAGCAAATAGCCATGAGTACTCGGATCTGCCAAAGCCTTTTGCATCGCCCCAATTACGTGAGGTGCAGTCGGCAAATCCGACGAACCCAATGATAAATCGATAATGTTCCTACCCAATGCGCGCGCTTTCCCCTTCGCTCTATCCATATCGGCGAATACGTTGGCTTTGAGAGGTTGGAGACGTTGGGAGAATTGCATGGGAGTGGGGAGTGGGGAGTGGGGGAGG
>JANOPX010000337.1:0-10173 GCA_031422115.1 Chamaesiphon sp. VAR_4_metabat_408
CCCCTCCCCCCTCCCCCTATGGAACTCCTAACCATCCTCCTCTCCGGCGTTTTCGGTTTATTCGCAACACTGGGAGTAATAGTTGATAAAAATGTCGATGTGGCATTGCGATCGCAAATGGATCGGGTCGAGCAATTGGAAGTAAGATCTGATAACGCCCCAAATTATCAGATTATCAGCGGTAAGATTAATAAACTCCGCATTGCAGGGAGAGGATTGTGGGTGGTGAAGGATCTGCGGATTGACACCCTAGAGGTAGAAACAGATCCTCTAGCCATCAACCTCAAAGATGTCCAAGAAGACGGTCAAAACTTACGATCGTCCTCACTGCAAAAACCGATTCAAGCTGGAGTAAAATTGAAGTTCAACCAAGAAGATCTCAATAACTACTTGAGATCTCCTGATGCGATCGCTAGACTTCAACAAATGACGACTAGTACCCTTGGTAGTGCGGGTACATCTCTTGGTAAAGATTACCAAATTGTCAATCCCCAAGTCAGATTCCTTGCAAACAATCGCGTCGGCATTAGAGCTGACTTAAAAGATTCCGGTTCTGGAGAAAAACTGACTGTAGATCTAGAAACTGGTGTTAATATTATCGGTGGGAGAAAATTTCAACTGGTAGACACTACTGCCAAAGTTGGCGAAACTCCAGTTCCGTCATTCATTTTAGCTGGCTTGACAACTGGACTCACCGAACGGCTAAATGTAGACACCTTGGAAGAGCGCGGATTGACGGCGCGGATTCTCCAATTCAAAGTTAGTCCCCAAGAACTAGAATTAGCCGCCTTTGTCCGTCTATCTGGGAGCAAATAGCAACTAGCCGATCTTACGGATCTCCCGCCAATTGGCGGACTCACCGCACAATAATTTAAAATCGATGTCATAGAAGTTAGACTAGTAGTGGAGCAACTCGATCCGTAAACAGCAAATACTTAGTAGTGACTAGTTATTGGACGAATCATCTCGGCTAAATTGTAAATCTCAGCTACTATCCCATAAATATCTACTGTTTACCGATCTAAATCTATAGGAGTTTCCATCGTGCAAGAAGAAAAATCTGGATCTAATGTAATTGTTGCTATTGTTGCCATCACGATCGCAATTATGGCTGGTGGTGGACTCGCATGGCTGGGGACAAAAAATAACGTCACCATGCCCATCTCAAGTGAACCAGGCGTAGCCCCCAATAATGGTACATCCCAACCAGCAGATATATCTCCCACAACTGAAGACGGCAAAGTGAAAGTCTACTGGGTAGACAAAACAGATGGGGAAAAAATAAAAATTGCACCGGAAAAGCGGGAAATTGCTCGCTCTAATCCTGAAACCCCAACTACCCTAGTAAATAAGTCACTAAAAATTCTATTGTCATCATCTGGCAAACCACCCAAAAAAGGTACATTTGGCAAAGAAGTATCGACTATTCCACCCAGTACTAAATTAATCAGTACCGTAGTCAAGGCGGACGGAATTCATATCGATTTGTCTAAGGAGTTTATGGAAGGTGGGGGTAGTACCTCCATGCAGGGTAGACTCGCCCAAATTCTCTACACTGCAACCGAGCGGAATGTCAATGCTCGCGTGTGGATTACAGTGGAAGGGAAAAAGTTAGAAACATTAGGTGGTGAAGGGATTGAAGTCAAGCAACCACTCACTCGGAAGAGTTTTCAAGAAGAGTTCAAGGATAGTGTTGGCGAACAGTAATTTGGATTTTGGATTTTGGATTTTGGATTTTGGATTAAAGTCGGAATCCAAATCCAAATTTTCCTGTTTTAGTTGGGGTTGATGTACATTAAAATTTGCCCAAATTCAATGGGTTGACCGTTTTCGACCAATACTTCCATTACTTGTCCGGCTGCTTCGGCTTCGATTTCGTTCATGAGCTTCATGGCTTCGATGATACAAACAGTCTGTCCGATGCGAATGCGATCGCCCACGGAGGCAAATGCTGCTTCATCGGGGGCTGGAGAGCGGTAGAAGGTGCCGACCATTGGAGATTTGATTTCTACCCATTTTTTGTCAACGATGGGTGTGGTGGCTAGATTTGTCGCTAATGTGAGGGTTTCTTGATGGGTGGAAACCATCAGTTGAGGAGTGGTGCTAGCTGGAGCTACCATCATCATCTCCCCATTGCTGACGCTACGACTTTTGGAGACGGTAAGTTCAAAGTCGGCGTTTTTGAGGGTCAATTCTGTGATATCAGTAGAGGCGATCGCAGCTAATAATTCACGCAGTTCTTTAAAATCAATGGTCATAGTTAGTTATTAGTGATTGGTTATTAGTTACTAGCGATCGAAATACTAGTAACTACGATCGCCAACAATTGAATTAATACATGCCAGTGGGTAGTGGATAGTGAGTAGTTAGAATCCGCTTGAATACCCAGGTTTCAGCTTTTGACGTGCTCCTATCCTGTACTACTAGCCGATTGAGCATAGCTCACGCTACAAAGGACGAATCTGCTATGTTTAGATCGTTAGCTTTCACGCCCGACATATTGATCTGTGCGAGTATCGATTTTGATTTTCTCACCGATGGTGATAAACAGGGGAACTGTCACCTGAGCACCAGTTTCGACGATTGCGGGTTTGCTCCCACCTGTAGCTGTGTCACCCTTCATCCCAGGATCGGTTTGGATCACTTCGAGGATTACCGTATTTGGTAATTCTACCTCCATGATTTGCTCGCCCCAACGGACGATATTCACTTCCATCCCTTCTTTGAGATACTTGACACGATCGCCAATTTGACGTTCGGTTAAGTTGGATTCTTCAAAGCTTTCCATATCCATAAACACGAGCTGATCCCCATCTTTATAGGTATGCTGCATGGTGCTCTTTTCTAGTGTGGCTTGGGGCATATTTTCCCCTGCGCGGAATGTGTGTTCTACCACGCTCCCAGTCTGGGCATTTTTGAGCTTTGTCCGCACAAAAGCCGCCCCTTTACCAGGTTTGACGTGGAGAAATTCTACTACCTTCCATACTGCTCCATTCCACACAATGGATACGCCCGGTCTAAAGTCGTTACTGGAAATCATGAATATCTGTATACTTGCAGAAAACTGTCAGCACTCTATTTTATCAGGAATAGGTGACGCAGGTGACGCAGAGTAAGAGGAGTTAAAGGAGAACGCAGCGGAAAGTGCAATCTTGGGGTTTCCCCGTCTTGTCGTTTTTTTATTCGGGGGGAACCCCCGAATAAAAACGCCGCAAGTGAAGCACCTTTACAAGAGAGAGAGTGGACTAGTGGGAAGTTCCAATCCAAAATCCCGCTTGGTGTGCTCCACTTGCCCTAGGAACAAAGGATAGTTCGCACATCCGCAAAATCCAAAATCTCTTACCTTTACCCCTCACTTATCGCCGATGCCCATAAATCTGGTTGTTGGAAGTGGATGTTGTGGCTGGAATGGGGGATGATTTTGAGGGTGAGGTGGGGGGATGTTTGGGTGAGGATTTGGCCGATCGACAGGAATTTGCGATCGAGTGCGCCGACGAGGAGTAATATGGGTCGAGGGTGGATTTTTAACTTGTCGCCTAGGTAGGGTTGGGTTGCTAATCCGGCAAATCTGAGGGATTTGGCTAGGTTGGTAGGGTTGTTGGTAAGTCGGCGATCGAGTAAGCTTGGAAAGTTTGGATCTGTATCGATCCCTGTGAATAGTTTTTGTCGATACCAATTTGTCACAAAATCAGGGAAGTTCTCTGTCTCTAATTGGTGGATAATCTGGGCATCACTGAGGATTCTTGTCTGTCTTTCGGTGGCTGTCTTCAATCCTGGGGATGTAGATTCGAGGATAACTCGATCGAATCTGTCGGGATATGTTAGCGCGAGATACAATGCTAGTCTACCGCCAAATGAATATCCAGTAATTGCAGTGCGATCGATTGCCAGATCGTCTAATAATTGAATGATGCCATTAGCTGTCAGGATAAAGTCATAAGAACTGTCAGCTCCAATTACTTTAGTTTTACCATGTCCAGGTAGATCGATCGCCATACAACAATATTGCGATCGCAATAACTCAATGACATAGCAATAATCCTCGCTACTACCCATCCATCCATGTAAAAATAGCAGTGGGGGTAGATGACGATCGCCTGTGAGAGTATAGTTCCAATGGTATTCGATCTTTTTAACCTGATTCATCAACTATCTATAGATTATTTTTCAATTATAGATATATTGAGTCTATTCATTAATAGTTAGGATACGGCCTTGGCTGACCTTTCTGCATTTTACAACCAGCTTCACTAAGATCTGAGCATTGAATTTCTATAATTTCGTTTTTCGAGGATTTTATAGAACAAGTAACATAATGATCCATGTCGCTGTCAATACCACTGCAATCAATCACACTGCCACCAGTTGCTGAGGCCAATGCTTTCGCATTACCGATTGCATTAGATCGCCCTTCTTTGGCGGATGTGCAACCAGACAGGGACAAGATACAAAGAAGTAAACTAATCGAAAAAGACCAATTTCTCATTGCTTTAATATTTTTGAGGTTTACGTTAGGAAGATTTATGTTTAAACAAAGAATATTTTGACACTTTTCAATGACCTAAAAATTAGTATATGGGATCTCGATCGAGGTAAAGCTCATCAATTTCAAATATATTAACTGTTTTTAAGCTATTGACTAATATCACCTCAATTTACATTTGACAAAAATGCTGTCTAGTTCAATCGTCTCAGATTGACTCTGCCCAGCACAACCGCAAAAAGTATAAGTTTTGATTAAGGCTAGATTAATATTCAACTAGATTTTGATAGTAATCTTTTTGTACGAGCTTTTCAAGCGATATTTATAGCAACCGCCAACACTTGATGATATGTCAAATTCCCGACTTCTCGCAAGAAGTCGGGAATCTTGGAGGAGTGGGATTTGAGTTGGTTGTTTCAACCATTGAAAGCTCGTTCCCAAAACCAGATAGCACTCATCACGATTACCCCAACTGAAACGAGCCGACGAATAGTTAGATCCCAGGGGAATTTGCGAAGGTATGATAGAAGTAGATAAGCAATTATGACGATCGCAAATTGACCAATTTCGATACCTACACTAAAACTAGCTAGAGATGTCACCAAATTTGTGCGGGGTAATTCTAACTCTTGTAATGCTGAAGAAAATCCTAATCCATGAATTAATCCAAAGCCAAAAGCCATTTCCCATCTAGCTTGAGGCTGTTTTCGCCAAAGATTTTCAGAGGCAATATACCCGATCGATAGTGCGATCGCAATCTCTACCCACCGACTAGGTACGGAGACAATATCTAGAGCAGCGAGAAATAAGGTGAATGAATGAGATATACTAAATGCGGTAACAACTTTGAGGAGATAGCGCAATTCTCCACCGAGCATTAATAAACTAACTAAAAATAAGATATGGTCATAACCAGTCCAGATATGTTCGATGCCTAGTTGGATGAAGCTAGTAATCTGTTGGATAAGTGGAGCATCAATTAATGCCGCATTTTTGGATGTTGGTGTAAATACTAAGTTGTCAATTTTATCGGCGCGGATTACTTGTGCTAGACAGCGTGCTGTATTTATGCCCGGTACGAATAAATCATAATGAATTTGGAGTTGTTCGATCGGTTGTGCCCAATGGTATTGTAATAGTAAGTTGCTATGAGTATCGGGAGTAGCGATAAGGTTGGATGGTAATTTTTTGGCGGCTGTAGATTGGATGGTTAGGGTTTCACTTTTTTGCTGCCCAGCGGTAAGTTGAATTTTTTCGTTGAGAAATTTTTGGATCTCTGTTTGATGTTGGGTTATTTCTACCTCTGATAGTTGTAGATCTTTATTATCATCAAATTGAGCTAGCAAACCTGTTGGTACTGTTAGATTGACACTGACATCCTGTTGCCTAATCTGAATATCTGCTACGGCTAAGTCTGCCCAATGTGCTTGACTGGGCGTAGCTAGAGACAAGACTAGTAGTAATCCTAACACCCCACAGACGGCGGTTTTTAAAAATTTAGGCATTTGACGATCGAAGTGCATAATACTTTTGAAATTTAGAATTTATATCGGTCTAAATAGTAGTACGCACTGGATCTGATAATGGATCTCTGTCTTGAATTAGTTCGATTTAGGGTTTACAGCAATTCGTAGGGGTTTTGTTTATGCAAATAATGTCCGCCAAATAATGACAACCTTTAAACAAAACCCACCCAAACCCACAATTAACGTCGATGTCGCTACCATCTCCCCACACCCTAACATCGATCGATCGATATCTTCGAGTGGAGAGGGCGGGTTTTGTTGTCAATCTCTAGACATCTCTCAACTGCCCTGGAGATCGCTATAATTATCGATCGAGTAATATTTTCATGTAGGAGAACCTAATACTACCCGCAACCTGTCGCGCCAATTTTTAGCCATTGATAAATCTGTAAATATTTTAGACCATTCATTCAAGGCAATTTTGATGGGGTTCTGAGAATTGAGTTGATGTGTTAGTCCATAAGCGATCGGTAGATCGGATTTCTCCTCTATAAAAGTGCCAAATAATCGATCGAAGATAATTAAGACACCGCCATAATTGCGATCGATATATTCAGGCGTAGAGGCATGGTGGACGCGATGGTGAGAAGGAGTATTTAATATCCATTCTAAAATACCCAATTTGGAAATTAGCTCAGTGTGAATCCAAAATTGATATACTAAATTGAGTGCTAAAGCAGCAACGATCGCGATCGGGTGAAATCCCACCAAACTCAATGGCATGAAAAAAATTATATTTCCCGATAACCAACTCGTCCAACCTAAACGATAAGCTGCTGATAAATTAAAATATGTAGAAGAATGATGAACTGCATGAGTCGCCCACAACCAGCGAACTTTGTGAGCGGAACGATGATACCAATAATAGCAGAATTCCAGCGAGATAAATAGTAAGGGAATGCTCCACCATCGATCCATTGGAATTGTCCATAACCGATGTTGCCAACCAAAAAATAATATGCCAGCAGTCACTGGCATAAATAAATTTTGCGTGAGATGATGAAGCAAGAAAATTCCTAATGAAGTAAGACTTTCTCGCCAAGAGTATATTTTCTGCCATTTACTTTTACCGATAAATAATTCAATAAAAATAGCAATAATGAAAACTGGATAAAAGAAATATACAAACTCATGACCCATGATGGTAGTTTAATTATTGTTAAAATAGTAAAGATAAGGAGACTAATAATTTAGCCTCCTCGATGTTGACGATCGAAGCAAGAGCGATGAACAAAGGAAATGGGATCTATTGTTGAAAACGATCGAAAAATTTAGCGGTAGATCGATTCTCTTCCAGAGAGGCTACGCCAACGAATAGTGACTTGGCTGTTGCCATTTGGCCCATTGCGAGTAGTAGTTAGTTGACCGTTGTTATAGGTACGTTTGGTAACTTGGCTGTTGCCATTTGGCCCAGTACGAGTAGTAGTTAGTTCACCTGCAAAGGCTGTTTGAGCAAATCCGATTACTAAACCGATCGCTAAAGTTAGATTGAGGATAGATTTCTGCATGATAAAGTCCTAGTTTTAAAAGTGGGTTAATTGGAGATAGAGTTGAGTTCGATGCCTACTAATGCGGAAAATAACTGTGTTAAATATCCAGTTTTAGCTTCTGTTGAATTCGTCGTCACAAGTTGCGATCGAACTGCCGATCGCAATTGTTGTAAATGATTAGCTTATAAAATTTCCTCTTCGTCATCGCTCTATGTCTACTAATATAGATGGAGCAAACCTCGATCCAATAGAGAACAACGTCCCGAATAAATCGGGATTTTATCCCTGTCTATTCGGGACGTTTAGGAATGAGGATTTAATAATATCTATATCTGTAGGTTGGGTTGAGCCTCGTAAGCGCAAAGCGCAAGCTACGCTAACGCGTTGGCGAAGCCTCTGCCTCAGCAGAAGCGTCTCCTTTGGAGAAAACCCAACTCAACCCAACCTACGCAAGTTATTAAATCCTCATTTCTTAGTAGGATATTGTGGAGTGATAAACTTTAAGCTTGCGAATGAACTTCCCTTGGTACCCTCAATTGCGGAAACAGACAGCCAGTAATTCATCGCCCCTTCCTCTACTCTTGGTGCTGGAGTTGGCTCTACTGGGCATGGGGGCATTTATTCAAATTCTGATAGCAATAGCCAATTCAAATATCGGCGTACCCAGTCTCAATCTGCTGGGAATTGGTGTATTTGCGATGATGAGATCGATTTTTCCCGATCGCTGGAGTCATAAACTACTGTATACAGCCGCAGAATTTGGGTTGGTGTTGTTGCTGACATTTGCGGGAAATTTTCCGTCACCATCACTGCTGTATATCGTGCTGACAATGCGTAATTGCGTGTTATTAGCCGGGGAAGATGAGTTAGAGCGGCAAGTGCGATCGAGTGTTACAATTCTAGCCTTTTTGCTCTGTTTATTCGCTCAAACTTATCGATTGTGGGCTGGTAAGACGCTTTTACCCGTTCCTCCAGAGCAAATTATTTCTGTGTGGTTGGGTTTAACGATCGTCTTTGGGCTGGTGTTTTTGTTTCTGCACTTACTCGTAGATGCGGTGCTAGCGGCGCGGAAGGGGCAAGCGCAACTAGCCGAAGCAAATCGCAGATTGCGCGAGTATGCCCTGCGGGTGGAGGAGCTAGCCACCTTACAGGAGCGAAATCGGATCGCCCGTGACATTCATGATTCTTTGGGGCACTCGTTGACGGTGTTTAATATTCACATCGGAGCCGCACTTCGATTGATTCATACAGATCCCCCAGAAGCCGAAGCACTGCTATTGGAGCTAAAGCAATTGGGATCTCAGACATTGCAGGAGGTACGGGAGTCTGTGACAATGTTACGCACCGATCCGTTGCAAGGTCGATCGTTGTATGATGCGATCGATAGTTTAGTGCGGGAGTTCGATCGAACTACAGGTATTCAGCCCACTTTTAGTTACGAAATTCCCACCCCTCTATCTGTCGAACTCAATTTTACGCTCTATCGGCTGGTACAGGAAAGTTTGACAAATATCTGTAAACATGGAGCAGCATCCGCAGTCACAATCTCGATCCATCAAACTGGGACAGAAATTGAAGCCATCGTCAGGGATAATGGTAAAGGCTTCGATCTTCAGCACAATTCTTCAGGATTTGGACTTCAGGGAATGCAGGAGCGGAGCTTGGCATTGGGTGGGATTCTCAAGATTACCACAGCACCCAATCGAGGCTGTCAAATCCAAGTTGTTTTTCCGGCTAAATCCTGATGATTCGCCTCATATTAGTAGACGATCAAAATTTAATTCGGCGGGGTTTACGCGCTCTACTCTCAACAGATCCAGAGTTGGAAGTAATCGGTGAAGGGGAAAATGGACAAGCAGCAATCGATCTTGTCGCGACTTTACAGCCAGATGTCGTATTGATGGACATCCGAATGCCTATTATGGATGGCGTAGTCAGCACTCGCGAAATCTGTCAAAGGTTTCCCCAAATTAAGGTTTTGGTACTGACGACATTTGACGATCGAGAGTACGTTTCCCAAGCTTTACAAGCTGGTGCATCGGGCTATCTACTCAAAGATACACCATTTGAAGAATTGACTCAAGCAATCCGCCTTGTATATAAAGGATACACCCAAATCGGCCCTGGATTGGCACATAAAGCGATCGCACAACCATCGCCCCAAACTAGTTTACCTGTCTCAGATGGTTGGGAGCAATTAACACCTAGGGAAACCGAAATCATTCAGCTAATTGCTCAAGGAGCTAGCAATCGAGAAATCGCCGAAGCATTATTTATTGCCGAGAAAACGGTCAAAAATCGGATTACTAATATTTTAAGCCAATTAGATTTACGCGATCGCACCCAACTCGCGATCGTCGCGCTTCAAAAAGGAACGATCGATCGATCTGTCTAAGAGGCTGTTTGAAAAGTATAAGATCGCACTCATACATCCTAGAGAATCCCCCCTAACCCCCCTTAAAAAGGCTATCCATTACCCACAGATTTGGCGTTGGCGTAGCCGCGTCGTAAGCGCAAAGCGCAGGCTCGCGGGAACGCGGAGCGTCTGCCTAAGCAGAGAGATAATCGCCAAATCCACGAATTTCATCTCAAGTAGATGAGGAGTTTGCGAGGGTTTGAGCGATCCGGTTTCCACTCTGTAGGGGCAATTCATGAATTGCCCCTACAGAGTGGA
>JANOPX010000338.1:0-1925 GCA_031422115.1 Chamaesiphon sp. VAR_4_metabat_408
ATATCGATCGCCGCAATAATCGGATCGGTAGATCCTCGACTATCGATCGGGGTTGAAGATTCTACTACTACCGCGTTTACCATAAATTTACAGCCAGGAGAGAGGATTCCAGTTATTCTATGACAATTCTTTGACAGAGCTGCCGCAAATGAGCAAACAAGAAGAGGTTAGCTCTAATTTACATTGATGGTGTGTTCTGATACAAGCCTTTATGAACGAGCCGATTCAAATTACAGACAAACTTTTCGATTGCGACATGAGATTTAGTTGTAGGTGGGGAATCATAACTATGAGGGTTAAAACATTAGTCCACCAGCTTTCAAGCTAACAGGACTAGTTAATTTCATCACCCATAAACTCATATGTCTAATTTATTGCAAACACTTTCAACCTCAGAACGTCTATTTAAAACAAAAAATGTCGTCCGCTGGGCCATAATTCTCTCAAGCGTTTCGCTATTTTTCTTTATGTTTTTTAGTGGCCCGATGCAGGGAGTCGAGCGTCCACTTTGGTATCGAGTTAGTACCTTTATTTTACAAGAAATTGCCGTGCTGGGCGCAGGACTAGTCTGTTTGCGAAATGGATTTAGCAAACAGATGCCCAGCGGCACTCAAGTTTGGCTGTTGACTGGAGTAGCTTTGTTCTCTTATTTCATTGGTAATTTGTTCTTTTACTTATGGGAGTTGCTCTGGGATCTAGATCCCGTTGGTTCATTGGGCGATCCTTTCTTTGTGCTCTTTTACATTCTGCTTTTTCTAGGAATCGTAACTGCTGTTATCAATAAACAAATTAAGTTAAAGGTATATCAATGGTCGATTATTGCCGGAATTACAACTTATGCCGCAGTGATGGCGATGTGGATTACGACACCACCACCAACTTCAGCTAATTCAACCGAATCAGCGATGGTAGCAACAGCACAATCCTCTACCAGTCAAGCTTCGCCAATAGCTGAACCAGCAGCAGAAGCTACTTCAGAAGCACCAGAATGGGTGAAGTCAATCGATACTGTCTTCAAACCTCATGGATCAGCATTGAATCAATTTTATGTCTGGAGTGATGTTGTCCTCTTCGGATTTGCAGTGGCGATGATTTTGGCTTGTTGGGGCGGCAAACTTAGCAATGCGTGGCAAGTCAATGCCCAAGCGATCATCTGTTTCTATGTAGCGGATATGTGGCTAGCCTACGCAACTAATCACGTCTCTGGTTATCAAAGTGGATTTATGCTGGAAGTCTTTTGGACATTTGGAGCGATCCAGTTTGGAGTTGCTGCTGCACTGGAGTTTGAGCACATGACAGTAGGCGAAGAGGATCGATATTATTAAGGGGGGAGACTGGGGGACTGGGGGACTCGGAGAGAACTGTTATCTTACTTAAGTCCCACTGCCGAATAGTCGTTGCTACAAATACTCGATTCGATCGAATTCTCCACCGATGACGATCGATCCTGCATATTCAGGGGAAATTGCTAGTTTCTCGATCTGCCAAATCCCAGTCAGGGGCGAGGTAGCAATGGCTGGAGGGGTACGCGGATCGATCGAGACTTCGATTTGGTCTAATGGGGTATTCAGCCCAGTGCCACAGGCTTTGAGATAGGCTTCTTTCTGTGTCCAAGCATGGAAAAATGCTGCTTGTTGTAAGTCAACTGGCAACCGATGAAAAATGGCTTGCTCATTGGCTGAGAAAAACCTGTCCACTAAATCCGCCGCAGGTAAGGGATGAATCAATTCTAGATCGATACCAACTGGAAATTTAGCACTAATGGCATAGACGGCTCGATCGCCAGAATGCGATAGATTAAACTGAATACCATTACCCTCGACGGTAGGCTTGCCCTGCTGTCCATAGCTAAATACTATCTCAGCGGGAGTGCAATCTAAGTACTGACTGAGGATCTGTCGCAAGTATCCTCGTGCAACCGTCCA
>JANOPX010000339.1:0-4120 GCA_031422115.1 Chamaesiphon sp. VAR_4_metabat_408
TTTTATCCTAATCTAAATATTTCAATTGTAACATTAGGCTAACGCTGGTTTAGTCTTTTGTCTGCGTATCTATTTTTAAAACAAGTAACAAATCAATCTAAGTACTTGTCGTGAAAACTGAAGTGCGGAATGTGGGTTATAGGTACTGAGGATCGGGTTGATTTTCTGACCATCAGCATCGCAGTTATAGCTATACTGGTTGCGATCTTCCTTCAAGTAGCTTGCTAGATCCGTGGTGGGAACTACCGCTGCATATACGAGAGCGAGCCTGGATTTCTTTGAGGGGCAATCCAAGGGTAGAGGCGCATTGCCCATGTTAGAGACAAATCTGTCACGCAGGTACTCACTACCAAAATAGAATACGGTATGCTGCTTATCTTCTGTCAATCCAGTTCGTGCATGGAATCTCGCCCTTGCTTCTTCACCAATTCCAGCGAGAGTATAGGGCAATCTGGAGAGATTATCGATGTCGATTTGTGGGGGTTCAGTGGTAAAGCCGCCTGTATTTTGCAACCATCCGCCCAAGTCTTGTAAGTTTTTAGCTACAATCGGGCGGACTATCTTTGCGGCTTGTAATTGCTGGTGGTAAGCTTGAGGATCGAGAGACTGTTTGGTATCGGCATCGACTAGTTGCTTGATGCGAACAATCAATGGATCTGCTTTATTATTGCCCTTTTTGCGTACCGCTTCCGGTTCTACTAAGAAGACTGAATATCCCCGCTGATACTCCGGCTGGTAAGCTGGATGGGGATTTTCACCTGAAGCATGAAATCGATAGGGAATATTTTTGCCGTTCTGTTGTGGTAAGTCCAGAAAAGCTTTGACTGAAGCAACTTTTTCATCTGGACAACTAATCTGATAAAACTCCTGAAACTCCACGGCTGAATTGACGATTACAGGCTGCTGAGTCCGAGTTACTAAAAGTGGATTGGCACTCAAATCGTTGAGATATTTCGACCGACAAAGATCGATCTTAGCTTTGAGATCTTCGCCCAAGGGTAAAGCTGGTGCATACAATTTCCCTGGAGTAGAAACTTCCCATAATCGAGAGTTGTAGATTTTTTCGGGATTGTCAATCTGCAACCTGTCTTGGACTTTAGCAATCGCTGAATGGAGGATTGGTACGGGTAAAATGCTCTCTTCGCGAGTAGAGTTATGAGTCAGATCTGCCAACACTCCAACTTGTTTAGCAGACGCGGTGGTAATGTCGCCCAGCTTGACAATAGCACCTTCAACATTTTGCTGAAGGGTGTAGCCAGTAACTATTGATGCAGATTGAGAAACTTGGCGAGAAAAGTTCTCTTTGACGAAATAATTAGGATATAAATCTACAACTTTTTTATCCGCAGGGTTTCGCTCTGGAATAATTCCCGATAAGTAATATTCAACCCCTTCGAGTTCGAGCACGGCGGAGAATGAGGGTTTCCCAGTACCTTGATTCAAAGGATTGTACTTAAATTCCTTGAATTCTAATTCACCACTACCCTCAATCTCAGTCGCCAAAATATCAATTAAACCCGAACTAGCATGAGAAATCGGACAATCCATCCCCATGATATTCACAGAATAAGGCAGAGTCCGAACGGGATCGAGGGATAGGGCTAAATCTATCGCCGAGCGTTCCTGACTATTAGTTATTTTTTTACCAGCCGCCGTTAAATTAGTAGCAATCAATCCTTGCCCTGGCTCCTTTAATTTGAGCGAGAAACAATAGGCTTCAGCAACTAAACTACCTTCCCCGACGATGCCTGGGGGGAGACTGGAACTCGTTTTAATGCGAGTATCAATTTGGTATTTGCCAGTCTCAGGGAGATTACCCAGGAAATCTAATGTCAAGTTGCCTGGAGCTTCGATTAGCAGCTTACCATCAGCTCTAATCTGAAATTCAAAAGGATTATTTCCCATCGCTTTCACAGCTCGATTTACTGCTTCTTTGCCTTCAGAATCGATCGCATTAAAGATGAGATTATCAACGGGAATCGACTTAATATGCTCGGTTAAAGCGTCGGGATAAGCAGCAATTAAATACCCCGCTCTCGATCGATTCGTCCCTTGAGCAAGTGCGGCTAGGGCTTCTAATGGCTCTATTCCCTCACTGGCAAACGCTTGACGCAATCTTTGTAAGTTGTCTTTACGTTCAGCACCAATCTCTTTTTTGTCATCCCGAACAAAGTGAAGCTCGATCTTGCCATCCTGAATTAATGAGGCAAATTTCTCCTTAGAGATTGCTAATCCATTCGGATATTTTTGAGCTAATGATTCACAAATTCTCGGATCTAGATTAGCCAGCCGATCTAACTCTGTATGGGGATAAGTCAAGGCTTTTTGTGAATCAAAGTCAAGGATGATACTGTCAGATGCAGATTCCTTAAAAGATTTTAATTGGGCACTATTAATGTCAAATAATTTAACTGAACTAGTGCCAACTTCAATCTCTAGATATGCCTTTTTGCCATTACTCAGCCGTTGACTATAGCCGATTTCTTTCAAACGATCGACAATTTGTTGGTCATCGCTGAGATAAAATTGAGCGATCGCTGAGGCTTGACTAGACACGGGAATATCCCGAAACGATCGCATCAAATCGGGATTACTAACCTGTTGTTTAGAATCAAAAGGTGGTTGGTAATGTTGATTACATAAATCCTGCAACAAGTCGGGGAGAGTACAACCAGTAGGTTCGGGTTTTTGCCGATCCTGATAGGCTTTAGCTCTAGTTTTACCAGAGATCGAATCAAAGGTACTTCTAGCGCATTCTGTCGATAGGACGTGTGAAATCTCATCATGAATGATGTTCGCAGATTTGAATACATCTACGGCATCCTGATTCAATTGACTGGTGACGACGATGCACTCATCTAGTACATGCTGGTATAGCCGCAAACGTTCGGGGGTAGTAGTTTTAGGTGCAGCTAAAGATAAATTTTCAATCGTTTCGGCATAATTAGTTTGGACGGTGCGATTAGTTTTACGGTCGAATTTTTGGAAAGAGCCAATTAATTTGATCGGTTGGTTCAAATCGACTTCTCGCTCGATTAGCTTTGATAATTTTTGATATTGAATAGCATACTCTTTCAACTCATCTAATTTATCAGCTTTACCCCATAAGTCTTTCAGAGGTAGCTTTTCAAACGCATCGATCGACTGAAGCAGTTTAGGGGATAATGCTTGTTTGATATCTCCAGTAGGACTCGTAAATTGGTAAGTCTTATCGGTTTTTAGAAACTGAAATTGAGAACGGAGCCGAGCCATTTTATCGAGGACAAAGTTACCCCCAGCTTGCCCATGTTTTTCAACAATCTCCAGCTCGTCAAAAGAGTTAACAAAATCAGTCGCAGCCGCTCGAACTTGAGGATCGAGAGTAACAGGTTTATTTGCCCCTGTAGTAATAGATTTACCTACTAATTGACTCCCATCAGTTCTAGATTTGAATAGCAGTTTCCGCGCTCTAGTAAAATAGTCGTCAGCAAACCGATTCATTAACCCGATATCATTTCGATCGATTGCTACATCGATTTCTCCTCTAGAAAATTCCAACCGCCGTTTGTGAGAATAAACAACCCCTACATAGCCAGGGCGAATGTGTTCGGCGATCTGGGGTAATGTCCAATCAATGGGTAAATTCTTCTCGCTCTTGTGGAAATTTCCCAGTTTATTATCGGGATGTTCGTTGAGTTTTACTGCATCATAGAGGTGAGGTACAGTCGATCGTTCGATAACATTACGCGTATCACCATCAAAATCCATCTGAGTGGCTGCCATGAGCGTCTGGAAGCCCTGCTCTAGTTTTTCCTTTGACACATACTGTTCGAGTAAATTAGCATAGGTTGTGGGGTCTTCTCGTTGGATGCGATCGAGGGTTTGGACGTTAACATACATCACGTTAGGATCTGCCCCTAACTCTTTAAGTTCTTGCCAAACACTAAGATTATTTTTAACGGTGACGATCCCATTTCGATTGACGATGGGAGAACGATAAAAGATTAATTCCTCACCATCAGCCAGCCAAGGAATGGCAACCTCACCATATTTAAGATCGTAGGCGGGAAGGACTGTAGCGTTATTGCTATTGAGTTGAGGAATATCCCCATAAGATAGATTTTTCCAGGAAGCATTAATC
>JANOPX010000340.1:0-23493 GCA_031422115.1 Chamaesiphon sp. VAR_4_metabat_408
TTAAAATCGAACATAGCATCGACAATTACTAGCATAAACCTACCCCTACAGATCTATTGACGAATCAATGACGCATTTTTTCAACCAACCGTAGGGGCGGGTTTATGCTAAAAATCCTCGTCTAACACCATTACCTTCCAAGAAAACCCGCCCTCCCTCACTAGAAGATCTCAAATGGTTTCCATAACTCGTTCCCGCGAGCCTCTCCCGTCGAGAATCGCCCACTCCCCCTCAGACAAGATATCCCCGACTTCTAAGTTCGTGAAGTCGGGGATATTTATTCAACTAGCCGATCGATCTAACGGCAACTGCGATACTTGATGTGATAAACTAGACCGCGATTAGCAAGATCGAATGAATCAACAGTCGCCATCCCTTGACCGCGTGCAGACATCGACGCATTGACCCGCATATTTTCACTACTGCCACAAGCAGACCAAACATTAGCAACAGTAGCTAAATTATCAGTTACATTATAATTGTTTTCGCCCCGGAAAGTGCGTTGAAATACTGGGCCGCGATTACCAGCAAAGAAGTATTCTGCACGGAGGGTACCGCTGGTAGATGGGGCGACATAGCCGCGATAGTCGGCATCATAGAGAGAGATTTGGAAACCTTGGGGAACTTTGATCGGAATGCTTAGGTTACAGCTCTTGCGGCTGTTGTTTGGGTCATTACCTTGGGCGATAAATTTGTCAAACAAGACCGTTAATTTTTGACCATCGGGGCTAACTGTGACACTGGCAGAGTTTGCAGGGCAGCCATTCCCGCCATAGTTAGCACCCATGATTTCAACTTTTTGATTAGCAAAGGCTGGAGCCATTGGGCCAGCAACTACAGTAGCTAAAACGAGCAATGCTTTGATAAATTTCATAGGATTTTCCAAAAGTGAAGATAGTTTGTGTTGAAATTGTGGGGAAGAAGGAATGTTCGGATGTTGTACATCAGTCTCGTCAACAACTGACATAATTGTGTCAATTTAAAACGAGTTGGTGAGTTATGAACTTTAACCTACCGCTCTTCTGATTAGGTTCAGTAATCGTAGAAGCTTTTTTTATTGCCTATGTACTCTTAGATGCTAATTGAGTTTGGGAAGTTCCCATTTTTTAGGATAAATATTTTTGCTGGTGCTGACTATTTAGCCTGAAATCGCGATATGTCAATCGTCAACCAGATGAGAAGATAAACAAAGACTGGAAAGATAATGTCTTTGTTTACATTCTGAGTAAGGGATGAATTGCCCTTACTTAAAATAATCTTTCTAACGGCAAGCACGATATCTGATGTGATAAACTAGACCGCGATTAGCGAGGTCGAATGAATCGACAGTTGCCATCCCTCGACCGCGTGCAGCCATCGACGCATTTACCCGCATGTTTTCACTAGCACCACAAGCAGACCAAACATTAGCAACAGTAGCTAACCGATCGGTTACAGTATAGTTGTTTTCACCACGGAAAGTACGTTGGAATACAGGGCCGCGATTGCCAGCAAAGAAGTATTCTGCACGGAGGGTACCGCTAGTGGCTGGAGCGACATAACCGCGATAGTCAGCATCATAGAGCGAGATTTGGAAGCCTTGAGGCACCTTGATGGGAATGCTCAGGTTGCAGCTCTTGCGGCTGTTGTTGGGGTCATTGCCTTGGGCGATAAATTTGTCAAATAAGAGAGTTAATTTTTGACCGTCAGGGCTAACGGTGACACTGGCAGAGTTGGCAGGGCAGCCATTCCCACCATAGTTAGCACCCATAATCTCAACTTTTTCGCTAGCAAAGGCTGGAGCCATTGGGCCAGCAATTATGGTAGCTAAAACGAGCAATGCTTTGATAAGTTTCATAGGATTTTTCACAAGTGAAGATAGTTTGTGTTATGCTCTATATAGAAGAAAAAGTATTCAGAAGTTGTACATCAGTCTCATTAATAGCTGGCAACAAAGTTTTGTCAACTGGAAATGAGCGGGTAAGCAATGATGCTTAACCTACCGCTTGTATGATTAGGTTCAGTAATCTTACAAGCTCTTTTTTTTTCCCTATGTACTGTTAGATGTTTATTGAGTTTGGGAAGTTCCCATCTTGCTGATAAATATCTTCACTGGTGCTAAATATTTAGCGTGAAATCGCGATATGTCAATCGTCAAGCCGATCGGCAGATAATCCCTACCTCAAAGGAGAAGTAGGGATTATTGTTTTTAGGCGGTGCTGAATCCAGGTATGATTTACTTTTGAGACAAGCCCTGAAATTTAAGGTAGGGGTAATTCATGAATTACCCCTACCTTAAATTTCAGGGCATATCATACCTCAATTCAGCAATGGCGCAAAATTAATGGCGCGATATCTCGGCTAGCCGAGATTTTCTGGCGGCGGGTAATTGCCACCAGCCTAGATGAGGTAAATCGTGATGCTCTTCGTGATAGCCAAAGTGGTAACAGCTCATAAACGACCAAAACTCCGAAAAAGGTGTGCTGGTGGAATGGCTCTCATTTATATAGCCACTAATTGGTTCGCGGTGAGGTAGGAAGGTGCCAAAGAAAAAGAGCTGGAAGGAACTCATTACAGAGGGGAATACCCAAAACCAAGCTAGATTGAGTTCGGGAACGTGGAATACTTGATGCACTGCATGGAAAGTCGATATCAATAAGACTAGCCGTAGCCAACTCCAATAGTTTTGCATGAAGTTGAAATACCAGCCAAAGAAGTTGCGCTGTTTACCATTGTGGAAGTCTGGGTCGCCAATGCGCGCGGGGATGTCATGATGGAGATCGTGCATTTGGCGCATTTTGCCAAAGGGGAACATGGCATAGACGAATAAGACAAACCTGCCGATCGAGTCGTTTAGCCTGCGGTTCGATGGTACGATCGATCCGTGCATCCCATCATGGGCGGTCACAAATAGCCCCACGTACAAAAACATCTGCCAAGCAAAGCCGATATACTTTATCCAGCTTGGCAATCGCTCCAAGTCCAAGCTAAATAAGATGGTGGTGCTACTCGCCCAAATCCCAATCAGTGATAGTGCTGTATACAGTCCCCGATTCGTCGTTTTTTTCACTATTCCTACCATCGATCGCTTCTGGGGATTTTTTTAGACAATTCTTTAGATTATTTTAACAGGGGTGAGGGGTGAGGGATGAGGGGTGAGGGGTGAGGGTGCAAAGTATCGCAACTCCCAACTAAAATCCAAGGTGGAGTGAGTGTGAAATCCAAGCCAGCACACCAGCCATCCATACGCAGGGGGGTTCGGGGGGGGGACGTTTCCCCCACCCGACGGGGGGTCTGGGGGTCGGAACCCCCAGATCCGGGTTCTCCCCACACCAAAAAAACTCGCAACCCACAAGCTCTTATCAGTTGCCGCTCGGCTTGTTATGGGGTGAGGGGTGAGGGATGAGGGGTGAGAGTGTCACAAAGGGTTAGAATCATTACGTGCAACAATTGCGATCGAGACTACGTTAAGCTGATAGCAACCGAGCGATCGAGTTAATTATGGCAGACACAACTATAAATATTTCGCATCCAAATTTTAATGGCTCAAAACAGTCATCGATGAATCTACCAGCAGAGATTCAATCTCATGGCGTAGTGCTAGTTTTACAAGAGCCAGAACTAACAATTTTACAAGTTAGTGATAATACGATCGGTGCCTTTGGAATTGCCCCCAGCCGGATGCTCGGACAGCCACTAGAGCAGGTTTTAGACGTGTTCCAGGTCGGTCAATTCCGATCGGAATTGACCAAGCAAACGCTCGAACATAGTGACTGTACAAAGGTGTGGGTGCGGAAGTCCAGAGACAACTATAGTATCTTTGATGCTGTTTTTCATCGTAGTCGCGATGGATATCTGATTTTAGAATTGGAATCCACCGAAAAAAATGATAATATTTCTTTTCTCAATTTTTATCATTTAGCAAAAGCTTCGATCGACAGCTTATCTGTAACCGCCAATTTACCTGTTTTTGGGCAGATTGTTGTCGCCCAAGTCCGTAAGATTGCTGAATTCGATCGAGTGATGCTCTACAAATTCGACCTCGATGGACATGGGGAAGTCATCGCCGAGGATAAAGTGGTAGATATGGAGTCCTATTTGGGCTTGCACTTCCCCGCATCGGACATTCCCCCACCAGCGCGGGCGATGTTCCTCGCCAATCAGATTCGGGCGATACCCAATCTTGCCGATAGAGCGGTGCCCATGATTCCCGCCACAAATCCGCTTACGAATCTACCCACAGATTTGACTCGATCGATGTTGCGTAGTAGCGATCGCTGTCATACTGAGTATCTCCAGCATATGGGTGTAGGTGCATCCTTGACGATTTCCCTGATTAAGGAGGGGCGATTGTGGGGATTGATTGTCTGTCATCATCGGACACCCAAACTATTGCCCTACGAGCTGAGACAGGCTTGTGGACTATTGGGGCAAGTGATTTTCGATCGAATTTCCATCAGTGAAGACATCGCCGACTATGCCCATCGAGCCAAGTTAGCCCACGTTCAATCCTTGGGCTTGGAACGGATGTCTCGAGCGACGAGCTTTGTTGATGCCTTAATGGGCGTATCACCGAATTTATTGGATCTTTTTGATGCTGGTGGGGCGGCGATTTACCTTGGTGGCAAGTGGACAACCATCGGTAAAACGCCCATGCCCGCACAACTCGATGAATTGGTGAGCTGGTTGGGTGAAGATATCCGCGAGGATGTATTTAGCACTGATGCCCTCTCACGCATCAATGCTGCTGCTGGAAAATTTAAAGATATAGCTAGTGGACTGTTGACAATTGTGCTGTCATCAAAGATTTATGTCTTGTGCTTTCGCGCTGAAGTAGTTCAGACAGTCAATTGGGGCGGAAATCCCTATTTCAACCCTCCAGCAGTCCTTGGCACAGATGGAGATCCGCACTTTGCGCCCCGCGACTCTTTTGAATCGTGGAAGGAACTAGTTGAGGGACATTCCCAGCCCTGGAAGCCAGTCGAGATGGAAGCAGCCGTCGAACTTCGCAAATCGATTGTGAATGTGATTCTCCGTCAAGCCGAAGACTTGGCTTTACTGGCGATAAATCTAGAAAGATCGAATACCGAACTCAAGCAGTTTGCCTACGTGGCTTCCCACGATTTGCAAGAACCGCTCAATCAGGTGACGAGTTATGTCAGACTCTTGGAGAGTCGCTATGGCGAAAAACTCGATCGAGATGCCCATGACTTTATCGGCTTTGCGGTCGAAGGTGTAAACTTGATGCAGACGCTGATCGATGATGTCCTCGCCTACTCCCAAGTCCAAATCAGTGGGGTAGAGTTGCAACTCATCGATGCTGAGGTTTCCCTAGAACGCGCTCTGAGCCACTTGCGCGGTCAAATCGAAGAGACTAGTGCAGATGTCACCATAGGCCCCTTGCCGACGCTGCTAGCAGACAGTACTCAATTAAGTCAGCTATTCCAGAATCTGATTGGCAATGCGATCAAATTTCGCACTCCCAATACTATTCCCAAAATCCATATTTTTGCTACCAAACAAGATAAAGACTGGTTATTTTCAGTTAGTGGGAATGGGATTGGCATCGATCCTCAGTTTTCAGAGCGAATCTTTGCGATCTTTCAGCGGTTGCATACCCGCGATGAATATCCAGGTACGGGGATGGGATTGACAATATGCAAGAAGATCGTCGAATCCCATCACGGCAAAATTTGGGTAGAATCGAAATTAGGGGAATATGCCACATTTTTGTTTACAATTCCGATCGATAGCATGGCTAAGGAATGAGGATTAAATAATTTACCTAGGTTGGGTAGCAGCCCGCGTAAGCGCAAAGCGCAAGCTACGCTAACGCGTTGGCGAAGCCTCTGCCCTAGCAGAAGCGTCTCCTTTGGAGAAAACCCAACGCTCTAGGGGTATTGGTTTATTTCGAGGCGTTCGCGTAGCGTTTGCCGTGCCTACGGCAGGCTAACGCCAACAGCAAAAAGGCTCTCGGTTACGCGGGCTGCTACCCAACCTACAGATATACATATTATTAAATCCTCATTCCTAAATAAATGCCTGACCTTTTATCGACATCGATTCCGCAACACCAAAGCGGCACCAAAAATCCCCAGATTCGGGTGCTACTAATCGAAGATAATTTAGCTGAAGCTAGATTTATCGAAGAGATTTTCAAAGATAGCCGAAATGTCGAATTTGCCATCACTCATGTCAATCGATTAGCAGCGGCAATCGTGCAGCTCGGCTCGGCTAGTTTTGATGTGGCACTGTTGGATTTAACCCTACCCGATAGTGTTGGGTTAGCATCTTTGGATGCAGCGATTCATCACGCGCCCAATTTGCCGATCGTCGTGCTAACTTATAATAGTGATGATGAATTGGCGATCGATGCAGTTCGACATGGAGCACAAGATTATTTAGTCAAACGACACGTCAATTTGGATGTTTTGGTACGCTCGATCCGCTATGCGATCGAGCGCAAACAAACCACTATCGCCCTCCAGGAAATTAATGAAACTTTGGAATGGCGGGTAGAAGAACGTACCGCCGCCCTAGAAGCTGCCAACGCAGCTCTCAATCAGGAAATAGAATCCAGAGAAAGTATCCAAAACCACTTAGCATTAGCCCAACAAGCTGGTAAAATCGGTACATTTGAATGGGATTTATTACTAAATAAAATCGATTGGTCGAGTACATTAGAAGCTTTATATGGACTAGAACCAGGTAGTTTTGGTGACAATCTCTCCAAATGGCTCACCACTATTTACCCTGAAGATCGCCTAGAAGTCACCGCAAAAATAGATCGCGCGCTCCACTTTAAAGAAGGATTGGATCTAGAATTTCGGATCGAATATCCCGACGATACTATCCGCTGGATTGCTGTCAAAAGTAATATTTTTCCCGACCTTAATGGTAATCCCACGCGGACGATCGGCATCCATATGGATATCACCGAGAAAAAACAACTCGAAGCTCAATTTCTCCGCACCCAAAGATTGGAAAGTCTCGGTACCCTAGCCAGTGGTATCGCCCACGACTTGAACAACATTCTGACACCGATATTATCAGTCGCTCAACTATTACCACTCAGAGTCACAAATATCGACCCCCGTACCCAAAACCTGCTCAAAATCCTCGAAACTAGTGCTCGCAGAGGAGCAAGCTTGATCGAGCAAATTTTATCCTTTGCCCAAGGCGTTGAAGGTAAACATGTCTGCATTCAACCCAGTCACCTCATCGTTGAAATCCAAAAAATCATCCAACAAACTCTGCCAAAATCGATCGCCATTGATACGAGCATTCCCACAGATTTAGAACTAGTCTGGGGTGATATGACACAACTCCATCAAGTACTGATGAATCTATGTATCAATGCCAGAGATGCCATGCCCCAAGGTGGTACCCTCAAAATCGAAGCAAGTAATCGATCGATCGATGAAACATTCATTCGCCAACATCTCGATGCAGTGGTAGGGAACTATGTATCCATCACCGTCATCGATACGGGAACAGGCATCCAGCCTCAATTGCTCCAACGAATTTTCGACCCATTTTTTACCACCAAAGAAATCGGCAAAGGAACTGGTTTGGGGTTGTCAGCCGTACTCGGCATCGTCAAAAGTCATGGCGGTTTTGTCGATGTCCAGAGTCAAGTCAATCGCGGTACCCAAATCGCCGTCTATCTACCCGCCTGTGCTCCCACCCATCAGCCCCACGAGGATGAGTCAGAACTGCCGATCGGTCAGCAACAGTTAATTTTGGTCGTAGACGATGAATTGGCCATCGGCGAGCTGATTAAGACCACTCTGGAGACATACAACTATCAGGTGGTGAGTGCGAGTAATGGTAAAGATGCGATTTCGCTGTATGGTCAATATGGGGATGCGATCGAAGCCGTATTAATCGATATGATGATGCCAGTCATGGATGGACTCACCACCGTCACCGCCCTCCATCAACTCAAACCCGATCTCCCAGTCATTGCCATTAGTGGACTCAATTCCATGGATGCAGTCGCCAAAGCCAAACGCTTTGGCTGCGAATATTTCCTCGCCAAACCCTTCACCAATAGCGAGCTACTAGAAGTACTATCCAAATCGGTGCGCTCCGCCAAGTAAAAGGCTATGTCAGGGAAATTAGTTTAACTTAGCCTGCTGAATTAAAACCAATGTCGCATGAAAATCCCCTCCTCGGAGGGGTGCCCGACAGGGCGGGGTGGGTAAATCTTCGCTATCCACCCAACCAATGTCGCATGAAAATCCCCTCCTGGGAGGGGTGCCCGTAGGGCGGGGTGGGTAAATCTCCGCTACCCACCAACAACATCCCAATCATCTTTGCTCGATCGACAAAACATGCGGAGCTTGCTAGACTACGGCGGAGATCTACCCACCCCGCCCTGTCGGGCACCCCTCCCAGGAGGGGATTTGCCCCCGTAGATTTGAGCACTAAACATATCTCCCAACTCCCAACCCTACGCTGATTCCAAAGGAGCTAACGTCAATCCAGCTCGGCGCAATTGTTCGTGATAGAGTTCGGCTTGCTCTTGAGGGCCTACCCAAACGATCGCCAATCCGTCAAAATGGACTTGGTTAGTTAAGTCCCATGCCTTGTCGCTATTCATCCCTGGTATATATGTAGTGAGGCAAGTATGGACATGTTCAAAGGTATTAAAATCATCATCCAACACAATGATTTTAAAATTGGGATAGGGCTTTTGAATTGTTTGACTGGATCTTTCAGTCGTAGATACCATCTTAATTTAGGGGTGGGGAGTTGGGAGTTGGGAGTTGGGAGTTGGGAGTTGGGAGTTTGGGAGAAGTTTAGATTTTACTGATTATCGTCTGAGGTGAAGCTGCGCTCATTATACTGCAAACGGCTAAAGAGTGAACTTTGCAAATCGATTGGCGAGGGGGTTAGATCCAAAGGCTTCTTCGAGAGAAGCCTTTGGATCTGCGGTAATTCTAGAAAGTCCAATTTCTAAGCGTTTTCAGTATAACCAAACTCCAAACTCCCAACCCCCAACTGTCTTGAAAAGGTGCTTCACTTGGGGAAACCCCAAGATTGCACTTTTCGCTCCCAACTCCAAGAAATCACTTCCACTCTCCCCAATTATTATTCAAAATTGAAGTATTGGGGAAGGAAGTAGGATTATTTTGATCTTCCAGTCGGCGGCGGAGTTCTAGCATCAGTGGTGCGGGATTGGGGAGAGGTTCGACTATTTGAGCTGGGGTGACACCTTTTTCGAGGGCGAAGACAGCGGTGGTAGCTGCGGCAGCTCCTGACGACCATTCAAAGGAATGGATGCGGTAGGCGGCGGCGGCAATATGGCTGGTGGCGATACTTTTGCCCGCTACCAACATGTTATCGATTTTTTGGGGAATCATTGCCCGCAGGGGAATTTGGAAGGGATAGGCTTGTCCACCACCTAGGCGTTCGCCTTCACGTTCGGTGTTGTTGGGGGCTTCGTGGGGGCTTTTTTCCATACAGGGGTGGAAATCGATCGCATAATGACCGATACCTACTGTATCAGCGTACATGGTCGCTCGATTGCGGGTATTTTGGGATGGCTGATTGTTGGGGTTTGAAGCCGATTTATCTACGGCGATCGATCGTGACTGCCCTTTGATGATGGCGGTATTGGCAGGCGTATCGCCCATCAAAACATTTATCGCCCCAGTGCCCGCCAGCTTTGCCTGTAACCGCCGATACTCTGGATCGGATAGGGGCGGCATTTTGGATCGATCGAGTAGGTTATTGCGGCTGATATCGACTTCTGAGATGACAAATCCATCCTTGTACCCATAAGTCGGTCTACCAATAATCCTGCGACCTTCCCGAATGTAGGGATATTTGGACAAACCGTGGGCGGTACCCATGGGCGTATCCAATCCACTCACATAAACTTGATTGGGGTAGGGTTTTTTCACCCAGTAGTTAGGAGATTTGGGGTCGGGATTGGCTTGAGAATCAGTTTCACCCGCTACTAACCAGTGATAAAATCCGATCGAGTTTTCTTCACCTCGACGAAGGGTATCGGTGCGTAAACCACCCATCCAGCCGCCTGCTGTCAATTGACGGGAGTTTTGCAATTGAGTACGATCGAGAATCAGGTTATCTGTGGGACCTCCAGGGCGATAATCATTTCCCCACGTCCAATTTTGCATGGAGATATCTCCAGGTGCGGGGGCTGTAAAATTGATGCCGCCAAATTTGGTAGGCTTGCCTGTGCCATCACTCAAAATCCGGCGGTAGGTATACACCAAGCCAAAGTCGGCAAGGCGTTTGAGTTCGTAGCTATAGTATGGTGCGTAGGTTTGATAATAGGGTGGTGCTGTTTGCGGTTGGGGTGTTGCAGTTGTCTGCATCGCGAAGGGATAGGTAAAGCCTTGGGTGCAGTAAACATCGCCCTTAGTAGTAGCTGCTGACGGTTCCATTGCCGAGCGAGGATCGCTACCCAAGCGGTATGGTACATCGGCTAGCCCAATCAGTTCGCCTGTTTCGGTGGCATCGACTACATACCAATCAGGTGCAGTTGAGGATTTTTTGGTAGCTAGTTTGGGCAGGAAGACGATTTTTTGCTTCTGGAATCTGGGAGAATCCTTGTAGGTATAAGCATCGTCGATCGTCTGGGATAGCGTTTCGGTATTGAGTGGCGGAGTGCCCGGTTGGGGTGTGTGTTGAATCCCCACTACCTGAATAATTTGTAGCCCCTTGCCTCTTTTGGCAGTAGTTAGATCTTTGACTACTGTATTGGGGTACCAGTGCAATTTACCTTTGCCAGTGCGCTCGGCATCCCGCAACATCGTATAGAGCATTGGATGAGCATCTTTGGGCAAGAAGCAAGCTTCACTTACCCAACAGTATCCGGGATTGAGTTTGCCATAAAAATCTTTTACTTTTTGGCGAAACTCCAAATAACCACGGGGAAAATAGTTTTTTGCCCGTTGGGTGGGACGCTCGTCTAGTGCTGATACTCCTTGAGCGGTGATTTGTCCCCCTACCCAATCGGTAATTTCGGTCATACAAACTTGTTTGCCCGCGAGCAAGCCTTCATAGGCTGTCGCTGTACCACTCAAACCACCACCAGCAACGAAGATATCGCAGGTAATCATCTTTTGGCTGGCTAGTTTATTGTCAGCGGTAAGAGCGGGCAAAGCACCTGACTCAACCACAATTAAAGTCAAACACAAAATTGTTAGTGGTGTTTTCATCATGGTGCGGATAGACTGCTCAAACTACGAATTTCGCTTTTTATGATACCCTATCTGTCCCAACTGTCGAGAGAATTGTGATTTAATATACACCACCGATTCGACCTAGTATTTGGCGGCATAAGTAACCCAATCGTTTCTTTCCCCCAGTCCCCCAGTCCCCCAGTCCCCCAGTCCCCCAGTCCCCCAGTCCCCCAGTCCCCCAGTCCCCCAGTCCCCCACAATAGTAGGTTTATTTATGCCGGAGACTACTAGGGTTTGCCTTTGAAGAAGCCAAATATCCCTTCACTCGGCTTTTTGACAGCAGAGGCTTTGGCAGTAGAATTATTGCTAGGAGTGGAGGCTCGATCGAATTCTTGTTTGATTCGCAATACGTGAGGATCTTGGGGATTGAGTTGGAGGGCTTTTTTCATCGATATTTTGGCCATTGTCATCTGTTGTTGATTTAGATAAACTAATCCCGTGAGTGCGTGAGCGCGGGCACTATTTGGTTCGATAGCAATTGCTTCGCGCAGTTCTAACCCTGCTTTAGCCCAAATTTTCTTACTCACATACTCATCCGCACGCCGAAGTGCGCCTTCGATGGGCGATGGTTTGGCTAGATCTGTGCTTGGATCTGGGGCTGAGGTAGCAGATGTACTAGCCGTAGGTTGTGGGGGTGTAGATCTGACTGTCTGGAGTTGTTTTCGCAGGAGATACACCATGTTCAACTCGCTAATTTGCTCGATCGCTTCTATACTGCGATGGAGATCCACATACTGTCTCTTGGCCATTTCGGTCAAGGTTCGAGCGTATACTTGCTCGAAATCAGCACCACTCTGGTATAGTTGCTGACATAATGGATCGGCAATCTCTAGATTACTACTTTCTTCAATCAGTCTTTTGCCCAGCAATTGCAGGACGATCGATTGTTCTTCTCTACTGGCAGATTTCGACAGATTACCATAAGCGTGAGTGACTAGGCGCGAAAATAACCGGATGGCAAATTCTCGCTCCTCATCAGTTTTCCACTGAGCACTATCGGGATGGAGCAATCTGGCAACAGTTTTGTAGCGTTCGCGAACATCAACTTCTTCAGCATTCACACTCACGCCCAAAATAGCATGTCGATCGGTGAAGTCAAACTGAAATAAACCTCGATTTAGTTTGAAACTCATATACTTGGGGCACAGCGATGGCAAAGATCGGTAATTGTAGCAACTAGTTCGAGTTATGTCGGTATTCGATCCCTCCACAACAGTTACTTTGTCTCTACAACTCAGAATTCACGGGATACATTATCTATATATTCCCCATCCCGTGCCAAATATTTACATTTGTGCAGATTTATTTGGAATTTTGAGCCAAGCCCAAGGTTCGAGTCCAGCTACATGGAGCAATTCTCGGCTCAATTCTACCTGTAGTTTACCATTGGTAGCGAGAATCCGGCCCGATCGAATGTCAAATTCACTTTGGTCATATGCCGTAACTATACCCCCAGCCGCCTCCAAAATCGCTACCCCAGCCGCCAAATCCCACGGGGATAGTCCGCGCTCCCAATAGCCATCCAATCTGCCACAGGCGACATAGGCTAGGTCTACGGATGCCGCCCCACCCCGCCGAACTCCCTGGGTGATATGGGTGAGATAGCAAAATTCTTGATAGTTATTATCCGGTGTTTCGCGGCGATCGTAAGCAAAACCCGTAACTAATAAACTCTGAGCTAAATTTGATACATTCGAGACATGAATGGGTCGATCGTTACAAGTCGCCCCCAATCCCACACCGCCACGAAATAGCTCCTTGTGAAAAGGATCGAAAATCGCCCCAATTGTTGGCACCCCATTAATCAGTAGACCGATCGAAGCCGCCGAAAAAGGGTACTGATGGGCATAATTTGTCGTACCATCAAGTGGATCGATCGCCCACAAGTATTCAGCATCCACATTGCCATATTGACCCGTCTCTTCTGCCAAAATCGAGTGTTCGGGAAAATGTCGCTGGATGACTTCGATAATTACCGCCTCAGCTTCTTTGTCTGCTTCTGTTACCAAATCCCCTGGGCGACCTTTTTCGACGATCGATTCTAGCTTGCCCCAGTAAGCTTGCAACACCTCACCTGCTGCTAATGCTGCTTCAGTAGCGACATCCAAATAGGCCGATAGTTCTGCTGGATTCATTATCGTTCGGGTTGGCTAATTTATACAATTTTTATTGTATCCTCAAAGTTAATAATATATTCACATTCTTGCGATCGACTATGTTGCCGAGCGCGATCCTCAACAATTCATCTATTCATACATCATTCTTACTTAATTATCTGAATGTGGGCTAAGGGACATAGGCGATAATAAATCTGACGATGGGGGAACTTCGACTCGATCTAGATAGTGAAGTTGTACCTGTTGATGATATAAACCGATACCTTGCTGAATCACTGACATGTGGTCTTGGTTAGTCTGTTTCTGAATCATCTCTAATTGACGGGCTGTTTCCGGATCCAATTGAATGGTGAGAACTGTAGTCTGCATCTAACAATCTCCATATTTTCGTGAGAGTAGTTGCATTATAACGCAAGGGTTAGATCGGATTGCGATCGACAAATATTCTCAAACCGATTGAATCCATATGACTCATTTAAACTTCAAGATGAGAGCGCAATTCTCACAACATTTACAGGTAATTGTTATTTAATTATAAATATTTATTATTATTCCCAAACATCCAAAAATACCAACTTTGAATTGGTAATTGGCATTCCCGCGTAACCGTTGGCGATAGCCTACCGATCGAGTAAGAGCCTCTGCCTTGTGCCGAAAGCCTCTTTCGCGCGAGAGAATCGAACAACAAAACCTGGAGAAATACTCCAATCCTGTTTTCTTTGAATCCTCCTCTGTGCCCCTTTACCAAGCATGGATGCTCTAGCTCCTTTTTTGGTAAAATGCTAAAACAAGCCGTCAATCCTTAATCTCGATCGTCATGAATGTAGCCGAAACAACAGAAACCAGCGACAAAACGCTGGAAGCCATGAAGAATTTTTCTGAAACCTACGCCAAAAACACTGACACCTACTTTTGTGTCGATCTGAGTGTCACAGCGGTCGTGATTCAAGGTTTGGCGAAAAATAAAGAAGAACTTGGTTCCCCACTATGCCCCTGTCGCCACTACGAAGACAAAGAAGCCGAAGTCAAATCTGCCTTCTGGAACTGTCCCTGCGTACCCATGCGCGAACGCAAAGAGTGTCACTGCATGTTGTTCTTGACCCCCGACAACGACTTTGCAGGCACCATGCAAGATATTACAATGGCAGAAATTAAAGCAAGTTAGTCAGGGGTAAGGGATGAGGGGTCAGGGGTCAGGGGTCAGGGATGAGGGTCGGAAATATGTATAAAATATCGCCCCTTTACCAAACATCTCAAATCTGACCTCTGACTCCTGTACATGTAAGGATCTCTTCATCCCACAAACCAACAAAGCGGTCGGATTCACCAAACCAACCGTCTCAAACAACCTATGCTTTGAGGGGGGGTTCGGGGGGGGGACACTCCCCCAACCCGACGGGGGGTCTGGGGGTCGGAACCCCCAGATCCGGGTTCTCGCCCACACCAAAAAAATTCGCAACCCGCAAGTATCGATCGTTTAGCACTCCGCTTAATACAAATAGTCGAACCCTGAACCCCCATGCTTACCGCTCCAGCCAAAATCAACATCCTCCTCCAACCAACCTCAACAGCTTGGCTCGAACAAGCCTTGGGAAATATCGATACAATCCTTCTAGATCATTCCCATTGCGAACGCAAAGCAGCAGGAACAGCGATAAACATGATGTTTCGCTACCCATCCAATCATAAACTAGTCCGACAACTCACCGCGATCGCCCGCGAAGAACTAGAACACTTCGAGCAAGTCAATCAAATCCTCGAAAAACGCGGTATCCCCCTCGCACCCCTCAACCCCCCACCCTACGGCAAAGGCTTGATGGATGCAGTTCGTCGTCAAGAACCATACCGATTACTCGATACACTCGCAGTTTGCGGGCTAATCGAAGCCCGTTCCCACGAACGGCTAGGCTTACTCGGTACCCACCTCCCCGATCCTCAATTAGCAGCATTCTACCGCAGTCTGATGGCATCAGAAGCCCGTCACTTCGGGATTTATTGGTCTTTGGCGAGTACCTATTTCGATCGCGATGTAGTCCAATCTCGACTCGCCGAACTAGCGATCGTCGAAAACAATCTTCTCTCTACATTACACCCAGAACCGAGGGTTCACAGCTAGGCTGGCGGTTAAAACAAAATCACCAATTGCGTAGGTTGGGTTGAGCCTCGTTGGCGTAGCCTTTCGCCTCGAAATAACCCAACATTCCCAACATTCCCAACATTCCCAACACCCAACATTCCCAGCGTAGATGTTGGGTTTCACATTCGTTCAACCCAACCTACGGTGGGTTTCCAGGGTATAAGTTTTATTCTTTATCCACCACCTTCTACTCCCATGCACCAACAATACCAAAACTACACAATCCGCTCGTGGCAACCCCAAGACCGAACATCAGCGGCTGAAGTCATCAGAACTAGCCTCGCTGAATATGGACTGGGATGGGAGCCAGATGGAGCCGATCGAGACGTACTCCAAGTAGAGACATATTACCTCGATCTCGGTGGCGAATTTTGGGTAATAGAACTGGATGGATCGATCGTCGGTACCAGTGCCTACCAACCCTATACCGATGTCGCCGCCAAGACCGCAAATCGGGGCGAAAGAGCCGTAGAAATCAGGAAAATGTATCTGTTACCCAGCGCGAGGGGACAAGGCTTAGGACGGCATTTATTAGGGGAATTAGAGCGATCGATCGAGTCTCATGGCTACCACACCATTTGGATCGAAACAGCTAGCATACTGAAAGCAGCCGTCCAACTTTACGAGCAAAATGGCTACCAACCAGCCACAGGCATCGAAACACCCCGCTGCGATCGAGTCTACATCAAACGGCTGAAATTCTAGAACGTCGATCGACCAAACAACCCCTACCACCCTCCTACCCTACCACCCTCCTACCCTACCACCCTTATCCCCATCGATCGGTACACCACACCCACAAAAACCATGCGCGGATGATACGATAAATAGATACTAAAGCCCTGAGTGTGAAGAATTATACTTCATGCTCATAATCTCAACTTAAAATTCTCCTATTGCCTGCCTCCTATGCTAAACAGACTCCTGGGCGACCCTAACGTACGCAAACTCAAAAAATACCAACCAATCGTCGCCGAAATCAACCTCTTGGAAGAAGAAATCCAACAGTTGAGCGACGAACAACTAAAAGGGAAAACCACAGAGTTTAAGCGTAGGCTGGAACAAGCAAATAATGACGAAGAGGAAAAAGAACTCCTCGAAGAAATTCTCCCCGAAGCATTTGCCGTAGTCCGTGAATCCGGCAAAAGAGTCTTAGGATTGCGTCACTTTGACGTGCAAATGTTGGGTGGAATGGTTCTACATGGCGGACAAATCGCCGAAATGAAAACAGGCGAAGGCAAAACCCTCGTCGCCACCCTCCCCGCATATCTAAACGCCCTCACAGGCAAAGGCGTTCACGTCATCACCGTCAACGATTATCTCGCTCGTCGGGATGCGGAATGGATGGGACAAGTTCATCGCTTCCTCGGTTTATCTGTGGGACTGATTCAGTCAGGGATGAATCCCGCCGAACGGAAAAAGAACTATGCTTGCGATGTCACCTACGCCACCAACAGCGAATTAGGCTTCGATTATCTACGGGATAATATGGCGGAGGCGATGGGAGAAGTCGTTCAACGTCCCTTCAATTTCTGCGTCATTGATGAGGTAGACTCGATTCTGATCGACGAA
Organism: Chamaesiphon sp. VAR_4_metabat_408; assembly: GCA_031422115.1. Classification (GTDB taxonomy): domain Bacteria; phylum Cyanobacteriota; class Cyanobacteriia; order Cyanobacteriales; family Chamaesiphonaceae; genus Chamaesiphon. The sequence continues at coordinate 17,025 of JANOPX010000340.1, forward strand.
GCACGGACACCATTAATTATCTCAGGTCAAGTCGAACGTCCCACCGAGAAATATCTCCAAGCCGCCGACATCGCTCGTGGTTTAACCAAAGAAGAACACTACGAAGTAGACGAAAAAGCGCGAAACGTTCTCCTCACCGACGAAGGGTTTGCCAAAGCCGAAGAACTACTCGGCGTAACAGACCTTTATGATGAAGCAGATCCTTGGGCGCATTATGTATTTAATGCCATTAAAGCCAAAGAACTATTTACCCGCGACACCACCTATATCATCATGAACGATGAAGTCGTCATCGTCGATGAATTTACCGGACGGGTATTATCTGGACGACGTTGGAGTGATGGATTGCACCAAGCCGTAGAAGCCAAAGAAAAAGTCACCATCCAAAACGAAACCCAAACCCTCGCCACCATTACCTACCAAAACTTCTTCCTGCTCTATCCCAAACTCGGCGGGATGACTGGAACAGCCAAAACCGAAGAAGTAGAATTGGAAAAAACCTACAAAATCCAAGTCACGGTGATGCCCACCAACCGTCCCCGCCAACGGTATGATTTCCCTGATGTGGTCTACAAAACCGAAGAAGCCAAATGGCGAGCAGTCGCCGAAGAATGTCTAGACATGCACGGCACCGGACGACCAGTACTAGTCGGTACCACCAGTATCGAAAAATCTGAAATCCTCTCGCGCCTGCTCCACGAAAAGCAAATTCCCCATCAACTGCTCAACGCCAAACCAGAGAACGTCGAACGAGAATCAGAAATCATCGCTCAAGCCGGACGAAAAAGTGCTGTAACGATCGCTACCAACATGGCAGGTCGTGGTACTGATATTATCCTCGGCGGTAACTCTGACTACATGGCGCGGCTCAAAATCCGCGAATATCTCATGCCGCGCATCGTCGCACCTGAAGATGATGGCAACTTCAGCCCCACAACTGTTGCCGCCGCCCAAAATAGCAAAGCTTCAGGACAAGGTTTCGCGCCTGGGAAAAAGGTCAAAACCTGGAAAGTTTCTGCCAATATCTTCCCCACCGACATCGCCAAAGAGACGGAAGCCATGCTTAAAGATGCAGTCAACTTCTGCGTCCAACACTACGGCGAACGCAGCCTATCCGAACTAGACGCAGATGAAGTCATCGCCGTAGCTTGTGAAAAAGCACCCACCGAAATCGAAGCCGTCCAAAAACTCCGCAATACTTATAAAGCTATCCGCAAAGAGTATGACGCTTTTACCAGCGTCGAACACGACGAAGTATTAAATAACGGTGGTTTGCATGTTATTGGTACCGAACGTCATGAATCCCGCCGCGTAGATAACCAATTACGCGGACGTGCAGGTCGTCAAGGCGATAAAGGTTCCACTAAGTTCTTCCTCAGTCTAAAGGATCCTTTGATGCAAATCTTTGGGGGCGATCGAGTCAGCAGTCTGATGGATGCCTTCCGTGTAGAAGAAGATATGCCGATCGAATCCAAAATGCTCACCAACAGTTTAGAAGGTGCCCAGAAAAAAGTCGAGACCTACTACTACGACATTCGCAAACAAGTATTTGAATACGACGAAGTGATGAACAATCAGCGTCGCGCCATCTACGCCGAACGCCGTCGCGTCCTCGAAGGTCAAGACCTCAAAGAACAAGTGGTAAAATACGCCGAGCGGACAATGGACGATATCGTCAACGCTTACGTCGAACCAGACTTACCCCCCGAAGAATGGAACCTTGAAGGCTTAGTCTCTAAATCACGGGAATTTGTCAACCTCTTCAACGATTTGACCCCCGCCCAAATTGAAGACATGACCTACGACGAAATCAAGGTCTTCATGCGCGAAGAAGTCCGCCGCGCCTACGATATCAAAGAAACCGATATCGACAAAGTTCAAGCGGGACTCATGCGCCAAGCCGAACGCTTCTTCATCCTCCAACAAATCGACACCCTCTGGCGCGAACACCTCCAATCGATGGATGCTCTGCGCGAATCAGTCGGTTTACGCGGTTACGGTCAAAAAGATCCGTTGATTGAATACAAGCAAGAAGGTTATGAGATGTTCCTAGAAATGATGACTGACATTCGCCGGAATGTGGTCTACTCGATGTTCCAATTCTCACCGGAACGTCAAGCACAAGCAGCGTAGAAAGTTATCTCGATGTGATGCAATATCCCCGACTTCTTAAAGAAGTCGGGGATATGTCTTATAAGCTGATCGATCGACTAAAGTAATAAAATAAATATATGAAAATATCACAAAGAGCTGCCTCATTAGAAGATCTTGAATGGCTTGAATCATTTTACGAGTCAATCATGAGACCTTATGTCGAACTTACTCATAAATGGGATCGCACTAAATTTCGTGAATACTTTGAACCCAAAATAATCAAAATAATCCAAGCTGATGGTATCGACATTGGGATGCTCAAAGTCGAAGAAAGAGAAGGCTATATTTATCTTGGTGACATCCAAATCGATATCGCATATCGACGAAAAGGGATTGGTACACAATTAATTGAAACAGTAATTGGCTCTGGAAATCTAGTTAATAAATCCGTCCGACTTCGGGTACTCAAAGGTAATCCAGCTAAAGAATTATATCTCCGCTTAGGATTCAAAGAAATCCAAACAATCGATAACGCCTATATTCTGGAGAGAAAAGTGCGGAACCCAACGGACACACAGACATCTTAGAGATGTTTTGTTTCATTCTTCAACCCAATCTACCGCTGTCTGAACTATGATTAAAATGATTAACAGATAGACTACGATCGCCCTATAGAATTAATCATAGTTTATCATTTAATCATTCTAATCGCAGTTCAGACAATATCGATCGAACTCAGCTCGATCGAATAGATAATCGAGATATAATGGGTTTAGATATTCGATCGATCTATTCTTATGACTTCCCAACAATTTGAAGAACGCTTTCAACAGCTCGAAATACGATATGAACATTAAAGCAATTATTCATCCAGCAGAAGAGGGCGGCTATTGGGCCGAAGTTCCAGCACTTCCTGGCTGCATCACAGAGGGAGATTCAATCGAAGAAGTGATGGCTAACTTAAAAGATGCGATCGAAGGTTGGCTCGATGTTGCCAATAGTCGTAATATAATTGCACCAACAGATCGAGTTGTTGAAATTGCCGTATGAAATCTATTTCTGGTAAACAACTATGCAAGATTGTCGAGCAGAGAGGTTGGTATTTGCGAAGAGTGACTGGCAGCCATCATATCTACGATAACCCTGACGTAGAAGAAATCTTATCAATTCCCGTTCATCGTAATCAGGATCTCAAAATTGGCACATTGAAATCCTTAATGAAAATAGCCCAACTATCTGAAGAAGATATCATTTAATCTAACCTGATGTTAAAGTATGAAAATTCAAAATTTTACAGCGATCGTCTATAAAGAAGATGACATGTATATTGCCGAATGTCCAGAAGTTGGTACAGTTGACCAAGGCGAAACAATCGAGCAAGCAATTGCCGGATTGAAAGAAGCAACACGCCTATATTTAGAAGAATTTCCTTTACCTCAAACATCCCCTAGATTCGTCACTAATATTGAAGTTAGTTATGCCTAGAATGCCAAGGATCTCAAGTAAAGAAGCAATTAAGGCACTTGAACGTTTAGGCTTCGAGCAAGTCCGTCAAACTGGGAGCCATGTAGTGATGAAAAAGGAAACCGAAGAGGGCGAAATTGGTTGCGTTGTCCCTCTACATCGAGAATTGAAAGTTGGTATATTGAGCGGCATTCTCAAACAAGCACAGATATCGATCGAGGAATTTATTAATTTTCTCTAAAACTATTAATACGTTGTGAAAATATCACAAAGATCTGCATCTATAGACTATGATTGCTCTACAGAATTAATCATAGTTCATCCTTTAATCATTCTAATCACAGTTCAGACAATATTAATCGATCGAACTCACCTCGACCGCCTTGCGGCGCGCTTACGCGATCGATTAAATAATTGAGATATAATGGATTTAGGTATTCGATATATTGATTCAGCGACACTCCTTCACTACCCAAGAGATGTGCAAACAGCTTATAACAATCTTTCTTAATTGCGATCGACTACTCACTCACCATCTGATTTTCCTGACGTAAGTAAGCCTCGATAAACTCATCAATTTCACCATTCATCACGTCAGTAACGGCGGTTGTTTCTACACTCGTGCGTAAATCTTTCACCATTTGATAGGGATGAAAAACATAGTTACGAATTTGCATCCCCCAAGCAGCTTCGACAATATCACCACGAATTTCGGCGATTTCTTTGGTCTTTTGCTCTTGGGCGATAATTAATAATTTAGCCTTGAGAATTACTAATGCTTTCTCTTTATTCTGAAGCTGACTGCGTTCCTGAGTACAACGAACAGCGACACCTGTCGGCTTGTGAACGATGCGAACTGCTGTTTCTACCTTGTTCACATTTTGCCCGCCTTTGCCACCCGCACGGGTGGTGGTGATTTCCAAATCGGTATCGGGGATATCGAGTTGGACAGAGTTGTCAATTAGTGGCATTACTTCTACGCCCGCAAAACTGGTTTGCCGTTTATCGTTGGCATTAAACGGCGAAATTCTGACTAGGCGGTGGGTGCCTTTTTCACTGCGGAGATACCCATAGGCGTACTTCCCCTCGATTTCCAGAGTTGCTGATTTTAATCCAGCTTCTTCTCCTTCGGAGATTTCGGCAAGCTGGACTTTATAATTACGACTCTCCGCCCAACGGGTGTACATCCGCAGGAGCATTTCAGCCCAATCCTGGGCATCCGTACCCCCAGCCCCGGCATTGATTGTAAGAATTGCCCCCTTCGCATCGTATGTACCTGATAATAGCTGTTCTAATTCCCATCGATCGAGTTCTAAACTGACCTGAGATAGGTTCTCTTTTGCTTCTTGACCTAAAGCCTCATCTGGCTCCATTTCCATCAGTTCTAGGGCAGTCTGGGCATCAGATACACTGCTTTGCCACTGCTGAAACTGAGCGAGGTGGGATTTATAGTCATTGAGTTCTTGCATCGCTGCTTGAGCCACTGTTTGGTTCTCCCAAAACTCTGGCTGGGCGGCGACTTGTTCTAAATCCTGAATTTTAGCTGTCAGTGCAGGAACGTCAAAGATACTCCTGGGTCTTGCCCAGGCGATCGATCAGGATGTTAATATTGCGTTTGATATCTACTGGGTCAATCATTCTTTAAGTAATAAGTAATAAGTAATAACCTGTAGATATTGACACCAAACAGCTAAAGATTGCGAGCGTATTCTTGGAGGATGTCCATCAGTCGGGCTTGAGCGGTGACGGGGATGAGACTGAGCAGGGATGTTTTGAGTCTACCGCCACCAAGATCGATCGAGATATTGGTCAATACTTCGGTGAGTTTATCACCATTCAAACCATTATTCAGTAATGGGAATAATTGCTCGGCGACGGTGGTGTGGAGTTTGGCATCTTTGAGATACAGGTGCCATTTGGCGACATCGATATAGACTTTATCGCCGATTTCTGCTGCTAGATCTTCGATTTGTTGATTGTTAGCCATTAGAATTTGGGGAGTAATTGGCAATTTTGAATACGTATAAATAGTGTACCAATATTACTGATGCCCAGATGCCTGTCATCGCTGTCGCCCAACTCCAATTTGCTCGCAGGAAGATGTTAAAGAACCACATCCCAGAGTTGACAGAAGAAAATACAGCGACATGAGCGGCAAAAGTCCAGATATCGTCTAGTCTACGATATTCAGGGTCACTTCGATCGGGTTCGCGCGGCCATTTTGGAGGCATAATCTAGGGGATAGGGATTAGGGGATAGTGCTGACAGGGGGAAAAGGGAAAAGGGAAAGGGGGAAAGGATCGAGCTAAGTTATAAGTTAGAACAAGGTTTAATAAAAAGAGGGGCTAGCCCTCTGTTTATTATTTTAACAATTAGCGATCGAGAATTAGACAGTTTCTTCAGTGGCTGCTACTTCGATTTCTGGTGGAATTTCGGCTTCTTCCATCGCTGATGGAATTTCAATTTCTTCTTCGGCTAAATCGTCAATAGCTACGGTTGCGACTGGGATCTCGATCGATTCTAATGGTTGTCCAGATGCTTTGGCTAGTAACATCTCACGATATTTAGCTGCCATCTCATCGGCCATTTCATAGACACGATCGCGATTTTTGATCATATCACCTGGTTCTGGCTCCAATTGCTTGGTAGACAGAGAAATCCGTCCGCGCTCTGCATCGAGATCGATGATCATCACCTTGACTTCATCATTGACATTGAACACGCTGTGTGGTGTGTCGATGTGATCGTGAGAAATCTCGGAAATGTGTAGCAAGCCGCTGACTCCGCCGATGTCGATAAAGGCACCGTAAGGCTTGATGCCACGGACTGAACCGATGACGACTTCGCCGACTTCAAGACGATTCATCTTCCGTTCGACTAATGCGCGACGGTGGCTCAGTACCAGACGGTT
>JANOPX010000341.1:0-2239 GCA_031422115.1 Chamaesiphon sp. VAR_4_metabat_408
GCCTGTGTCTGTTGATGTCGCCGCAGGTTTAATTCCGTCTACTGAGGGTGATATCTGGGCGAAAACTGTCTCCAAAGGTCGAGCCGATCCTTTTGGGATGTTATCATTACAACCGATTGAAATTATAGATCCAATCGAGCAGCTCACTCAGCCAGTTAAATCAAAGGTTGCTACTAATCGGATTTTACCTACTACCAAGTCTGGTATTACTAAAATAGCACCATTACGAACAATCAAAATTACTAAAGTTTCTGGCAAGCAAATAATTGCTAGAAAGGGTAATGGAGTCACTCCTGCTGGAGTTTCATCTCAACAGGGTACAATCACAGTTTCAGCGATTCCTAAAACTGAAATTAATAAATCTCTTGCTAAAATCGTCGTTGCACCTGCCGCTATCAAAAAGCAACAAACTCCGCTGATTGCTAAAACTAGGGGATCAAATGGAAAATCTGGCATGACTGGAGTTGTAAATAAAGCTCCTGTGGTCTCGAAGATCCAACTTGCAGCTAAACCAGAAAAAGTTGCAGAAAAACCATTGCAAGCGATGGCGATAGAAATATCTGGAGTGATTGATATCGGAGGTCAAACTCAAGTTATTATTAAAATGCCGACGGAATCGTTTAGTCGTTATATTGAGGTAGGCGATCGAATTGGTAATGGCAAAGTTTTAGTGAAACGAGTAGAAGGTCAAAGTAGTCTATCGCCAACTATTGTACTAGAAGAAGTTGGAATTGAAGTTCTACGTAAAATTGGAGACAGATCTACAGCTCCGACTGATAAGCCAGCACCAGCAAAGTCAGGATCTAGCACTTTGTAAATTGAATCAAATAGCAGATTGATTTCAATCTGCTATTTATGTTTTCTACACAGTAAAATTTTATCGACAATGACAAACTAACGATCGACCAGTAAATCGATCTATCATGGTAGATAGCAATATTAAGATTTATTGAGTATTTTGACGATCGATCCCAACCCTCCATCTAAAAATTCAATCCTGACTAGCTGGAATGCGCTCGAACCGATTTGGCAAGGGGGATCGGATCTAGTTCAAACTGGCTTACCTCATCAACAGTTACCCCCTGCATGGCAGATATTATTGCTCGGGGATGGTTCGCCGACACGACATTTGCAATTGCTGACGGGGGAGCCGACAGAGGTAGATGTAATTGATATGTCCTCGATCGGGATGGATAATGACAATGCACCCAGTTCGCTCCAGGTAGTCCCTGGACCAAGGGTACGCCGTCAGGTGTGGCTACGCACGGCTTCGGGGCAAAGGTTGGCTTATGCGGCTTCCTGGTGGGAGGCGCGACATGTGGATGAGTATCTAGAGAATAAGTCGTTACCGATTTGGGCGAGTTTGGCGAAGTTACGCACGGAACTGTATCGGGATGTGCAGGGGATTTACTATGGTGAGTCCTCAGCACTGTCTGAGGCGTTTGGCGAGGCTGGGCCATTTTGGGGTCGTCATTATGTTTTCTGGCACCGTGGGGAGCCTTTGACGCTGATTTACGAGGTATTTTCGCCTTATCTTCAGCGTTATCTGGGGAAAGTTTAGAGATGGTGTTTTTTTAACCGCACACCATCCGCAGAGGGCGCAGAGGACATGCAAAGATGGCTAGATTATATCGAAAGAAATTAAGTAAATTATCAATAATAATTGCGAATAATTAAGTTATTTTCAGAATAGTCAAAATGCCCCGATCTTTTATCGGCTTGACTTTTGGCTGTTTTGGTATTGTTGCTGAATATTAAGTTAAATTTTCAATCGATCGTGTCTGAAAGCTAAATTTGTTTGCGACAATCTAAGCAGAATCGACCGATCGACACAGGATTAAGGCAAAGAGATATGAAACTAGCTTATTGGATGTACGCTGCTCCCGCTCACATCGGGACTTTGCGCGTCGCGACTTCTTTTAAAAATGTTCATGCGATCATGCACGCCCCGATCGGCGATGATTATTTCAATGTGATGCGATCGATGCTATCGCGGGAACGGGATTTTACACCAGTAACTACCAGCGTAGTCGATCGACACGTACTCTCGCGCGGTTCTCAGGAAAAGGTGGTTGATAATATCACTCGCAAGGATGCTGAGGAGCATCCAGATCTGATCGTGCTTACGCCTACTTGTACATCGAGTATTCTCCAGGAAGATCTCGCGAACTTTGTCCAACGGGCATCCCTCGAAGCCAAGGCTGATGTCTTGCTAGCAGATGTCAATCATTATCGCTTC
>JANOPX010000342.1:0-1799 GCA_031422115.1 Chamaesiphon sp. VAR_4_metabat_408
TGACTGTCAAAGGAGATATTTGAATCTCTCAGTTTGGCAATCAATTCAGGGGAGTTCATTGGTAAATCGACCCGCAGACGCTGCATCCGATTTTCGAGTTCTGGATCGATCGCTTCGACGATCGCCGTTCTACCACCATCATACAGGTCAACTGTCTTAACACGATTTGCATCGAGATACTCTAGGAACCGACCGTAGGTCATCCGAGTACTTGCTGTATTTTGACCAACTTCAGCGGTGACGGGTGTGAATGCCCCTTGCCACACAAAGAATCCGATTACCAAAACGGGAATCGTCCACAGTGCTGCTAGTTTCCACGAAAACTTCATAAAATTGTTTGCCCTTGGTGATGAGATGACAGGAATTGGTTAGAAATTAATAATTCAACTTGTCTTATATCTAGTTAAAAATGTTTTAAAACATATCTTAATTAAATTTAACGTAATTCTCAGATTTCGGAAAGGGGTGATTTTAGTGAATAGTGAATAGTGGATAGTGGATAGTGACCGGATCTGTAGGGTGTGCACTGCCCACCATCTAGGTTCTAAGTAATTTCACTATCCTGAATTTTGTGAATTTTTACAGGATAAATTCGCCTTTGGCGATGTTGATGACTCTGCCGCCGATGCTGACGGGGCAGTGGGTGGGTGTATGGTTGGCGCGGAGGTAGAGTAGGGATGCTCTGCCCATTTCGATGCCTTGTTCGACGGTGATGTCGATGTGGGAGCTGCCGAAGTATTGATGTTTGGCGAGGTAGGCGGCGAGACAACCATTCGCGCTGCCTGTGGCGGGATCTTCGGGGATACCAAAACATTCAGTGAAGACGCGGACGTGAAGTTGACGATTTGGATCGATCGTTTCGGGGCAGAATATGAGGATCGCTTGAGCAGGTAAATTGGCTACAGATCTAGTATACAAGTCTAGATTTAATTTCGCCTGACTCACCGCAGCTATAGTCTTCAGGGGCACTATGATAAATGGTAAACCAGTTGAGATGGGTTCGATCGGGTAGCGCGAATCAATATCTGTCGGACTTACCCCAATCACTGCGGCTAACATCTCCAAATCAACCGCATCATAAAACTTTGGCTGCTGTTGGTGCATCCACAGAATATCTACCTCGCCGTTGAGATAATTCAGATCCACCGGAATTTGTCCAACTTGATAGTTGAGATTAACCCGTTCCACAGTATCCCTCGTAATCTCCTGCTGAATCGCAAACGCCGTCCCTAGCGTCGGATGTCCGGCAAATGGTAATTCTGTCGTTGGTGTAAAAATGCGGGTATTGTACCCCCCATCAACTGGCTCTGAGCTAGTAACAAATGTCGTCTCCGAGAAATTGATCTCCCGTGCAATCTGCTGCATCTGCACATCCGTCAAACCCCCCGCATCCAAACACACCGCCAATTGGTTCCCCGTATACTTCCCCGTCGCAAACACATCCAAAATTAAAAAAGGAATATTAGTCATCATCTCAAAACCCGCTACTACCAATAATATTCTCGCAGTTCAACCACCGATCTAATCTAATTTCCCACTATTGACTATTCACGATCCACTCTCCACTCTTTATGGCGATCGTTACAAACTATTACGACTTTACGCAGCAATCACTCATAATGTCGCAAAATATTCTCGGAAGGTACCTAATTCGCGGACAACTTATATATGATATAAGAGTCCGTAATCAACCTCAGACTGAAAGGCATGTAGCCAAATGTAAGTCTGGTAACAAACTTTTTTGGAGTAAACCCACAATGAGTATCGTCACCAAAGCGATCGTCAATGCAGATGCTGAA
>JANOPX010000343.1:0-37309 GCA_031422115.1 Chamaesiphon sp. VAR_4_metabat_408
TATGCTTGGAACAATCGGGGTAAAGCACTCTTCCTGCTCAAACGCTATCAAGAAGCGGCTATCGCTCACGCCCGGAGCATTGAAATTCATCCGACCGATGCTAATGCTTGGGCTGGTCGCGGCAGCGCCCTCCAACAGCTAGGATCTTGGCATGAAGCCCTCGCCTGTTATGAAGAGAGTACTAACCTCGACAAACAAAATCCAGCCTTCTGGCTCAATCGGGGGATCGCCCTATATCATCTGTCTAGACACGAAGATGCGATCGCTTGTTATGACAACTGTGCGATCCTCAATCCCGACGATAGTCAAGCTTATTACCATCGCGGCAATGCTTTACTAGAGTTGAGTCAGTGGGAATCTGCTGTGGCTAGTTTTGATCGCGCCCTCACCTTAGCACCCACTCTAGAGCGAGCCTGGAATAGTAGGGGCAATGCACTATTTCAACTAGGCAATCTAGAAGGTGCCCTCCACAGTTATCGTCAAGCCACCCTGGTGGCTCCTCAAGACCCCAACGGCTGGAATAACCGAGGAATCATCCACCTCAACCTTCAGCAGTACACTGAAGCGCTCCAGTGCTATCAAACCAGTATTCAGATCCGCGACGATGATGCCCCAACTTGGTACAAACAAGCGATCGCCAAGCAGGCTCTGGGACAATTAGATGATGCGATTCTCAGTCTGGATCGATCGATTAAATTAGATCCAGAACATGTCCTCGGTTGGTATCGACGGGGAAATATTCGGCTGCTGCGGCGTGACTATGAAGCGGCGTTGGTTGACTACGAAGTTGCGCTGAAGCTCGATCCAGATCGGGCTTCCGCCTGGAATAGCCGAGGCAACTGCCTGCTCGAACTCAATCGATTCGACAACGCCCTATTTAGCTTTGAGCAAGCGACCGGACTAGATCCCGAAAATCCCGAATTCTGGTTTAATAAAGGTAGAGTTCATAGCAGTCTCCAACAGTGGGAGAAAGCCGAAAATTGCTATCAGCACGCACGGGGATTGACGCAGCGAGACTGGTAAATGATCAACAAGTTAATTAACTTAACCGCCGGCGGCAAAGGTCAGCATAATCGTGACAGACAATAATAAACCTGGGCAAAGTAATACAACTAACAGAAGTAGGTCTTGGCTTTCCATGCTGGTTAGGGATTAGGGTTAAGTTTTGTAGATACCAGTTCCTACTGTAATCGCGATCGTCCTAGTCAGAACACAAATTATACGATTTCTTAATCTGACTCACAATTAATGAAACTACTCCGTCAACATCTAATATGCAGCGAATACTAATATCTTCGATCGCGCTAGGATTAAGCTTGGGAATGCCCTTATCGGCTTTAGCGGATAGTTATGATAAATTTCTCAAAACTCAGTCGGCTGAATTTCAGAGTGTCGGCAGCGAGAAATGCAAAGAGAAAAAGATCTCAGTGAAAGAAGGTGGGACAGAAATTAGCTACGATCTCTGTATCCTCAGGGGTAGTCCAGTGTTTCTCAGAACTAGTGCGGATGATATGCCGATCGGTGTTAGCATCTTTAAAAAAGGTAAATTAGTCCAACTTTCGCTGTGGGAAGGAACGGGCGGAGTTGGTTTTCGGAATGGTCAACCAGTGGTTGAATGGAACTCTGAATTTAGCAAACGGCGGGTTAATTGGAACCTAAATGCTGAAAAAAAGGTAAGGTTTCTAAAGGAAGCAGCAAAAGAAACTCGCATTTTGCGTAAGTTTGGATACTAAACTGGATAGGTTGTTTATATGTCTATATATAAATCTACATATAAATAACCTTCATCATATCCAAGTAGTAAATATTTCGTAGGGTGGGCATTGCCCACCAATAAAATGTCACGCTAAATTATCGTTGCTTCGGCTGAATTTGGTTTGTGGGCAATGCCCACCCTACTGGAACTGTTGACACTTTTTTAAATAAATTAAACATTTCAGAACAATGCGAAAAATACTAGTATCTTCGATCGCCCTAGCCTTCAGCTTGGGAATGCCTTTAGCAGCTTTAGCCGACAGTTATGACAATTTCATCAGAAAGCAAGTTGTTGAGTTTCAGAATCCTAATAGTGAGAAATGTACGAGGAAAGAAATCAAAGGTATAGAAAATGGTAACAAAATGATCTATTCACTTTGTATTTATAAGGGTAAGCCTGTTTTTCTCACGACTATTGCTGATGAGACTCCCATCGGCGTAAGTGTCTTCAAAGGAGGTAAATTAGTCCAACTCTCCTTCGCGGAAGCAACGGGTGGAGTGGGTTTTCGGAATGGTCAACCAGTAGTTGAATGGAACTCTGGGGAGTTTAGCAAACGGCGAGTTAATTGGAATCTTAATGCTGAAGAAAGGGCAAAGTTTCTAAAGGAAGCAGCAAAAGAAACTCGCATTTTGCGTAAGTTTGGATACTAAACTGAATACGTTGTTTATATGTCTATATATAAATCGACATATAAATAACCTCGATCGTATCCAAGTTAATATTATGAGCTTTACTTACGTCCCTAAACATAAATTCTGAGTAGAAACAAGCAACAACTTTTTTGAATAAATTAAACTCATGCACAAAACTATAACAACATCATTCGGCATTCTCTTCGGATTGACTGCGATCGTTTTATCATCATTCCCCGAACATCAGGCGATGGCACAACGGAAAAATGTTAGTGCGAAAGAAGTTAATGGCACATTCAAAACAACTGATGGCTCGAAGATAATTAAGGTCTTATCGGTGGGTAGAGGTGGACTAGACCGACCTGGGTACAACGTACAAGTTGAGATGTACACATCTATAAAACAAGGGCCTAGTGGCGAAGCTAGGGGTAACACTGCTACATTGAAAGGATATGCTGGTATTGTCGGGGATACAGCTACTTTTTATGCCGATGGAATCGATCGCGACCAATGTGAGGTAGTCATAAAATTTACTCAACCAGGTACTTTAAAGATCGAGCAAAAAGGTACTTGCAATTTTAATACTGACATGTTGACGATGACCGGAACTTACAAAAAAACTAGTAGTATCAAACCAGTTTTTGAGGGAGAGTAACGATCGGAACTAAAATTTATTCAAAGTCTAAACAACATGCAGAAAATACTCGCAACTTCGTTGGCGTAGCCTCTCTGTGAAGAGAATCGCACTCGGAATCAGCCTTGGATTGCCCTTAGCCGCCTTCGCTGACAGTTATGCTACTTTCATGAAAACTCAAGTTGCTGAGTTTGAGAGCGTTGGTAGGGAGAAATGTAAAGAGAAAACAATGGAAGTTGTAGAAAGTGCTAGCCAAATGCTGAGGAGAAGTCAAATTATCGAAAGATGGCAGAAAAAAACATTCGTATCATGCGTAAGTTTGGATTCTAAATAATTGGCGACGAGGAATACCAGAAACCCGACTTTTTGAAAAAGTCGGGTTTCTGATTTTATAGATAGATAATCTTATCTAGAAATCACAGATACGTTTTGGTTTTACTGGGCAAGTTTTGACAGCGATTTGATTGCTTTCGAGGGAGAGATAAGTCAATTTAGTCAACCCCGCCAGTGGCTGGACATCAATGATTTTATTGCTGCCGAGGTAGAGAAGGGTCAATTTAGTCAACCCCGCCAGTGGCTGGACATCGATGATTTTATTGCTGTTGAGGTCGAGAGTAGTTAAATTAGTCAACCCCGCCAGTGGCTGGACATCGATGATTTTATTTTCATCGAGGGTGAGAGTAGTTAAATTAGTCAACTCCGCCAGTGACTTGACATTGATAATTTGATTAAAACCGAGGTAGAGAAGGGTCAATTTAGTCAACCCCGCCAGTGGCTGGACATCGATGATTTTATTGCTGCCGAGGCGAAGAGTAGTCAAATTAGTCAACCCCCCCAGTGGCTGGACATCAATGATTCGATTGCTGTTGAGGTTGAGATATTTCAATTTAGTCAATCCCCCCAGTGGCTGGACATTGATGATTTTATTGCTGGAGAGGTCGAGAGTGTTCAAATTAGTCAACCTCCCCAGTGGCTGGACATCGATGATTTGATTGCTGCCGAGGTTGAGATATTTCAAATTAGTCAACCCCGCCAGTGGCTGGACATTGATGATTTGATTAAACTCGAGGTCGAGAACATTCAAATTAATCAACCCCGCCAGTGGCTGGACATTGATGATTTTATTGCTGGCGAGGTTGAGATAATTCAATTTAGTCAACCCCGCTAGTGGCTGGAGATCGATGATTTTATTGCTGTTGAGGTCGAGAGTAGTCAGATTCCTAAGTTTGGTATCGGCTTTTTGACAGTCTTTGGTATCAGCTTCTTCTAGCAATACATCGATTGTATATCTAGTGTCAGCAGGGACAGATTTTTTTTGCTGACACCATTGAGCGAAGCTTTTTGGTTTCTGTGGGGGTGCAGCTATTGCTGTTAAGGCTTGAAATGAAAGTACCAATCCACTTACCAATGCTATAACTTTTTTCATGATTTTAGATGAATGAGGTCTGGTTTAATTATCCTCCAAAGTTATTCAAAAAATCTGTCGCTCTTTATTCAAAGTTCAATCCTCTTTTATTTATGGCGATTAGCCAGAGGCTAGGCTTCGCCAACGAT
Organism: Chamaesiphon sp. VAR_4_metabat_408; assembly: GCA_031422115.1. Taxonomy (GTDB): domain Bacteria; phylum Cyanobacteriota; class Cyanobacteriia; order Cyanobacteriales; family Chamaesiphonaceae; genus Chamaesiphon. The sequence goes on from JANOPX010000343.1 coordinate 4,577, forward strand.
TAATCACAACGCAACCCCTATTTATGAGCGGAGATTAACTAGAGGATTCATCGGGGTGAATTTTGTTATAGATCGGATTGCCAGCGATCGATGATAATGACTTAGCTTTGCATCCAAATATCCAGATCGATTCGTTGGCACCAAACATCCGCAGTCGGGGTATATCGCTCATAGTGGTTAAATTAGTCAACGCCGCCAGTGGCTTCACATCGCTTCAGAAAGTAAGTCGCGCCATAATTTACCATTGATAGAAACCTTCTAAGAATTCGTGATATTATTTATTTTGGGTTCTCATGGTTTAAAAGTTAGGCTAAGTATAAAATTGAATGATGACATATCGGATCGGCTGTACCATCGGATTAGTATTATGCCTGGAAATTGGTGTAGCTCCGTATGGATGGGCGCAATCGACGATCGTTGGTGGAGCCGCTCCAACCGAGCGAAATAATCTCCCCCCATCCCAAGTACCCCTCGCCGAACCCCAAATTATACCAAAAATTCCATCGTTACCGGAATTAATTCCGACTATGCCGACAACTGCCGATCCTGCTACTACCGATTTACCAGGCACGATTCGAGTCAAGCAATTTAAGGTAATTGGCAGTACTGTATTTAGTCAAGCCCAATTCGATCGACTGACGCAAGTATATCTCGATCGGGATATATCGATCGCCGATCTATTTGAGATTCGATCGAAGATTACTCAGCTCTATTTAGATGCAGGTTACGTTACTTCCGGCGCAATTATCCCACCCCAACGGATTGGCAAAGAAACGGGAATAGTCGAAATTAACATTATCGAAGGGCGCGTCGAAGAAATCCAAATTCGTGGGAATAGCCGCCTAAATCCAGATTATATCCGCAATCGCATCGCTCAATATACTGGCACTCCCCTAAATCAAAAACGTCTCTTAGCCGGATTGCAACTACTCAAACTCAATCCGCTCATTAATAATGTACGCGGCGAATTGGCGGCGGGAATTCAACCTGGCTCAAGTATTCTCACCGTTGAAATTGGCGAAGCTCCGATTTGGCACTCTCAAATTGGCATCGACAATCATCGCTCGCCTAGTGCGGGAAGCGACAGACGACAGGTACAAATTCGGAATATCAATTTATCTGGGGTCGGTGATAGTGCCAGTCTCACCTATAGTAATACTAATGGCAGTAATAGCGTCGATCTAAATTATGACATCCCCCTCAATCCTCAGAATACCCGCCTGAGTATTAGTTATGGAGCTGCGGCGAGTAATGTCATCGAAACACCATTTAATAACCTCGATATCCAATCTCGATCGAGCTATTACGAACTAAGTTTACAACATCCCCTGATGCAAACACCCGCTCAGGAGCTAACGGTAGGCATCACAGCCAGCCATCGCCGCAGTCAAGCCAATTTGCTCGGTAACATTCCTTTTCCTTCCCCAGGAGCCGATCTCGATGGGAAGACACAATTGACGGCGATTCGATTGGTACAAAATTATACCCAACGGAGCGAGCGCGAAGTATTTGCCGCTCGATCGCAGTTTAGCATCGGTGTTGATGCTTTTGGTTCGACAATTAATCCTCAAGCTCCCGATAGTCGCTTTCTCGCTTGGCGCGGGCAAACTCAGTATGTCAAACTATTAGCACCAGATTCAACTCTATTAGTGCGCGGCGATATACAGGTAGCCAATAGGGCGATATTGCCCTTCGAGCAATTTGGTTTGGGTGGTGTAGACAGCGTGCGCGGTTATCGACAAGATGCACTACTAGCGGATAATGGGGTATTTGGATCGACAGAAGTCCGATTGCCGATCGCTAGATTTGCCCCCGATAGTATCTTGCAAATAACACCCTTTGTCGATTTTGGCACAGTTTGGAACAACTCCGCCGAAAAAATCCCCCAGAAAACTTTATTCTCTACCGGATTGGGTTTGCGTTATCAATTTAGCGACAAGTTCACCGCTAAAGTTGAATGGGGAATTCCACTGCTCTCAATTGAAGGAAGCAAACGCACATGGCAAGAAAATGGCATCTACTTCTCGATCGTCTACAATGCTTTTTAGCTAGGAGATATCAAATTTATTTATCTGGGGTGATGGTGCTATTATTTTGCATCATAATTCAACCAACAATCTTCAGTCATGAGAGAGTTTTATCTAGCGGTTTAAACCGCAGCTACATCACCGGATTAATTGGCTCTAATAATTCGGCGACTTTAGATAGTTTCGACAGTTCATCGACAAGTCAAGAGCTATATCGATCGGGAGATTATCCAGCAGCGATCGAGAGACTCGAACGTGAAATCGCGATTTATCAAAGTCAAGGGAATGTATTCAAACAAGCAATTAGTTTGAGTAATTTGGCTCTAGTTTATCAAGAAGTCGGCGCATGGGAAAAAGCTAATCGATCGATCTTAACAAGTTTGAAGTTATTAGAAGATAAATCTCTCCCAGGTAGAAGCTCAATTTTCGTCCAAACATTAAATATTCAAGGGCAATTGCAATTTGCACAGGGGCAAACCGAATCTGCTCTAACTACTTGGGAAAAAACCGAGCGACTATATATATCAGTGGGCGATTATACAGGAGTTACTCGATCGAGAATCAACCAATCTCATGCTTTGAGGGTGCTGGGTTTCTATCGTCGATCTCAAACTATCCTCGAAGATTTGCAAGCAACTTTAACTACTCAACCAGATACAGAAAATAAAGTTGTGACGATGCGATCGCTAGGAATTGCCCTAGCACAATCGGGAGATTCAACTAGTGCAGTTACAATTTTGGATCGAGGATTGACAATTGCTAGAAACCTAAACTTAGATAATGAAACTAGTGCTATCCAATTAACTTTAGGTAATATCTCGCGATCGACTAAACAAATATCAGCGGCGATCGAGTATTATTCACAAGCGGCAAAATCGCCGATAGATATAGTATCGGTTCAAGCTCGATCGAATCTATTAAGTCTACACATCGAAAATCGACAAATAGCAGCAGCAGAACTATTAATATCTCCCATCCAAATCCAATTATTAGCCCTAGCTCCTAATCGAAGTAAATTCAATATCCAAATTAACTTTGCTGAAAGTCTCGCAAAACTCAACCGTCGAGAAATGGCGGCGAGAGTATTAGCTGATGTCATCCAACAGTCACAGAAACTCAACGACAGACGAACTCAATCTTTCGGATTGGGTAGTCTCGGCGAACTTTATAAACAACAGCAGCAATGGCAAGATGCCGCAGATGCTACCAGTCGAGCATTAACTATTATTGCTAATACTAATGCTAACGATCTTGCTTATCGTTGGTACGCTCAATTGGGATATGTATTAGCAAAGCAAGGCAAAGATAGACAAGCGATCGAATCTTATTCAGTCGCGATCGATACTCTCAAACTACTTCGCAAAGACTTAGTAAATATCGACAGAGATGTGCAATTTAGCTTCAAAGAAAGTGTCGAACCTACCTATCGAGAACTAGTCAGTTTATTACTTAAACCAACCAATCAAACTAAAGATGGTCAAAATTTAGAGCGATCGAGAAACCTCATTGAAGCTCTTCAAGTTGCCGAACTCGACAACTTCTTTCGCGAAGCCTGTCTAAATAATGAAAAAGTAATCATCGATGATGTGGTAGATAGAGAAAACCCCACCGCCGCAATTATCTATCCCATTATTCTCGAAAACGAATTGCAAGTAATCGTCAAAATACCCGGACAAAAAATATTAAAACAACATCGAGTAGCCAAAACCAAACAACAAGTAGAAAAAGTCACCAAAGATTTACAAGACTTGTTGCAGGAACCCGATCGAATTAAAGATGTCAAAAAACTATCCCAAGAAATTTACACTTGGCTAATCGCCCCGTTTGAAAATGAATTTAACGGCAAAGTCAATACCCTAGTATTCGTCTTAGACGGCGCACTCCGAAATATCCCGATGTCCATCCTCCATGATGGCAAACAATATCTAATCGAAAAAAACTATGCGATCGCCACCAATCTAGGCTTACAATTGCAGTCACCCAAACCCATCTCCAAATCCCCTTTGCGAGTGCTAGCAGCAGGATTAGAAACCCCTACCAAACGATTGGGTAATTTCGCTCCATTACCAGGAGTACCCCGCCAATTGAAAGCAATTCAGGCAACCGGAATCGCCGTCACAGAATTAAAAGATGAAAAATTTACGATCGCATCTTTTCGACAAGAAGTCAAAAATAATCCATACAACGTCATCCATTTAGCCACCCACGGACAATTTAGTTCCGATATCAACCAGACATTTTTACTCGCCAGTGATGATAAACTAAATGTATCAGAACTCGATCGAATATTACGCGATCGCGCTCAAATTCAACCCAACCCAATCGAACTTCTCGTCATGAGTGCCTGCGAGACAGCAGTAGGCGACAACCGCGCCACCCTCGGATTAGCTGGAGTAGCAGTAAAAGCAGGCGCACAGAGCACCCTAGCCTCACTGTGGAAAGTAAAAGACGACTCCACCGCCGTACTAATGGGCGAATTTTATCGAGAGCTAAAAACAGCCAAAGTATCCAAAGCCGAAGCTCTCCGCCGCGCCCAAATCAAATTACTCAAAGAGTACAGTAACTATGCTGCGCCTTTGGATTGGGCACCATTTATTCTAGTCGGGAACTGGTTGTGAGTTACCATCCAACTCCCAGCTACCGCCAAAGACCTTGATATGTACGGCAAAAGTACGTACTATAGAAGAGAGTATCGCCTAATGCAGGATCTAACCAATGTCCCGACAAAAATCTGCCGTCACGCATAATGTAGAAAAAATTAGTAAATCAGAGCGGTTGGAAGCACGTTTAAGCCGCGAACAGAAAGAATTATTACAATGGGCGGCAGATTTAGAGGGCCGAAGTTTGACTGATTTTGTGGTTAGTCACGCGCAGAATGCTGCCCTACAGACAATTTCAGCGCATACTGTCATCAAACTCAGTCGCGCCGATAGTATCGCGTTTGTGGAATCTTGGCAATCTCCGCCAGAACTAGAAGAAGATGCACCTTTAGCACGGGCAATTTCGAGCTACAAGCAAAGTCAGGGCATAGAATGAGTTCTCCGTCTTTCGATTATCAAATCGTCCCGCTGGCGGCTGAACACAACCGTGCTGATTTTCGCTGTGGTAGCGAACCATTAGAGCAGTATTTACGGGAACGAGCAAATCAGGATTTCAAGCGATATGTGGCAACACCCTTTGTTCTGTATGACTTAGATACAGATCGAATTGCAGGCTATTATACGTTGGCTGCTACAGGCATTCAGTTTGAAGATTTACCAGAGACGATGCGAAAAAAACTGCCTCGGTACCCTCTAGTTCCGGCGATTCTGCTGGGTAGACTTGCAGTGGATGAACGCTATCAAGGGCAGGGACTGGGCGCATTTTTACTCGTCGATGCCCTGCGACGAAGTTTAATGAATGAAATCGTAGCAGCAGCAGTTATCGTCGATGCCAAGGATCTGACAGCACAGTCTTTTTATGAATATCATGGTTTTGTTTCGCTCGACCAACAACCATTACGATTGTTCATGCCGATGACACTGATTGATAAGCAATTTAGAATAAGTCGTAAGTTGTAACCCACATTCCGCACTTCGGATAATTCAGCGGTTAAAACCGCTGCTAGTGATACGAAGTCCGCCGAAGCTGTACTGAGATTTCCAACCCGCGTAGGCGGGTTTTGCAACATTAGCGGCGGTTTTAACCGCTGGTAATTTTGAAGTGCGGAATGTGGGTTGTAAATGGATGATTGTCAGAGTAAGATTTGACCCTTTTTCATTGCTCTAGCTTCACCAAGAAACAAGGGCTGTTTTTAAAACAGCCCTTGTTTCTCAACCCGACTAAAATGCGTACGAAAATCCGATCGATACTACCGGATAAAGATTAAACCCTTTGATATCATCATTAGTCTTCCGTTCTTGAATTGCTAATTCATCTTTGATAGCTTGAGGAGCATTTGGCGCACTCAGACTCACTTTTGGCGAACCCGAAAACATCACTCCAGCATCGATATTAAAGCCAAGCCCGCCACTAATCGGAGTCCCAAATCCAATCCCTAAATAAGGCGCAACACTATTACTAAACGAACCTTGCCCCTCAACAGTACCGACACTGCTGCTAGGATAGTTAGTTCCATTAATATTAATATTGTTATTAGAATCAGATTTGGCTGTAGCTGTAAATCGGTTGTTTTGGAATACCAATCCACCAGTCAATCGCAATCCGCCACCAAAGGGAAAATAATCACCTAATAGATGAATATTTGTTGGCTGAAAACTTGTGTTGTAATCAATGCCTTCACTACTATTATTGTACTTAAACCCACCCGTATTTAGTCCGAGCCGAGCGTGAAGATTGGGGCTAAATTTGTACCCCGCATCAAATCCAAAAAACCCTGTGGTAGCAGCTTGAGCATGTACGCCGATCGCCCATTTTTTCGGCTCTGGTGGGGTTGAATTTGCCTGGGGGGATGTTTCAGGCATTGGAGGGGGTGGAGGTGTTGTTGCAGGCCGATCGGGTGTCTCGGATGCTTGGGCAATATTGCTAGATTGTTGCAATGCCTCGACGAGGGGAGTAGTATAACCGATCGTCCAATTTTGAGGGATATCTGACTCAGTGGCGATTAGCTCTGGTTGGGTTGCTTCTGCGGAATTTTGAATGCTAGGGACTTCTGCGGCTAGCGTACTACCGTTGGCGTAGCCTACCGTAGGTATCGACAGAAACACACAGGTTACGGCTAATAGGGAAGATTTGATAAACATCGGGAAAAGGGGTATTGATATCTACTTATCAGTCGATCGATCGACTTTTACGCAGATCGGACAAAATAACCTGTCCGCGATCGCTACTAATATCTTGTCTCGATCTCAATTCACCTGTAGGGGCGGGTTTAGCAATTCAACATCGATTACACTAGCCCATTCCGAACAAAACCCGCCCTCCCTAACTAGAATGCGATCGTGGAAGAGTGAAGATTATGAAAAAACAGACTTTGATGATTCTCAATGTTCTTGCATTTCTTAGAATTACTGCTACATCCCCGACTTCTTGGAGAAGTCGGGGATGTGTACTACTGGCTTGGTGGTTTTGGCAAAACCCATCGAGAGCCTGTCAAAATCTATCTAAAAGTTGTAACCAACATTAATCCCAAAATTGAAAGTAGCCCCTGAGATTTGTACGCTACTTGCAGTAAGGTTACTTGTCGTACTTATTGTGGCATTTCTGGAGAAATTATATGTAGCACTCAAACCTGCGGTAAAATCAGGGGAGATTTCATAATCAGCACCTGCGGTTAGTCCAATATTGGTTTCATTAGTGCTGGTGGTAAAACCTTGACCACTACCAGATGCGGTACCAAACAAAATTCTGGGGCCAACATATCCGACAATCTTACTATCAGGAGATTTGAAATCGTAGGTAACAGCTAATCCATAACCAAGACCTGTACCGATCGCCGTGAGGCTATTATCGAGACTAGCCTGACTTGCGGGAGTATTAAGTTGATCCTGGGTAGCACCTGCGTCTAAAGCTCTTTGATTGAGATCGTTCTTGCTGATGGGTTTATAACCGAACAAAATCATTGGTCGGACGGAAATTTGGTCGCTGACTGTAACCTTGCCCTTGATACCAAAGGAAGTGCCACCACCACCAAATTCGAGAGCTGGGCCGACGGAGAATTGTTTTTGGGGTTTTTCTTGGGCGAAGACACTGCTAGCACTTTTTAGCACTGGCTATTTACATCGCCCTCGATCGGAGTTGCCCCATGTCAGATTGCTACCGAAGTTGCGATCGTCATATGGTACTTATCAGTCGATCGATCGAGTTTTACGCAGATTGGACAAAATAATATTTAATATCTCCTGTAGTCTAGTCTCTGTGGTCGATGTAGCGGAAATGGGAGCGATGAATTGACTTGCAGCGACAAAAAACGCTTCACTGAAATTATGGTCAAAGTCTGTTAAATTGGAGAAAATCGACTCAAATTTCACCCTTGCTCATTCATATCTTGCAAAAACCAGCTACCAGTGAACAAATCGCTCAGATGCTTGAAGCAAAACGATTCTACATCAAAACAGACTAGTATATACTTTGCACGGTGATAATCTGAGTCATATCTGTAGGGTGTGTTAGGCGTTAGCCGCATGAGCACCATTTTAGCAAAAACTCAAGCTATGCCCGTGCAGAGTATATCTATTAAGGAATGAGGATTAAATAACTTGCGTAGGTTGGGTTAGCCTCGAAACCCAACAGTCTTAGAGCGTTGGGTTTCGAGGCTCAACCCAACCTACAGATGTGTATATTATTAAATCCTCATTCCTAATATGAACAAAACAGATTTTGATGAATCTCAATATTTAGATGATGAGCTTGCAGCCGAATATAAATTTGACTACACAAAGTCAAAACCAAATCGATTCGTCACCGCTGGAGAGGGATTAAAAGTGGTTGTCTTAGATGAGGATGTAGCTAAGATTTTCACTACTTCAGAGTTGGTTAATCAAGCACTGAGAGCATTAATTGAATCTGTCCCACAAACCATAAATGATGCGTAAGCACATCATGAATTGGGTTAGCAGGTGGGGGTGAAATGCACTCTGACTGCGAAGTTATTTTGATGGATGAGGGTAGTCAGCAAGGAGATATTTGGGCGGCAAGTTGGAATCCGATTTCACAAGAAATTTTCTATGAATCAATGGTAAATCTTCGTCCGCGTCAAAATAGATCTATGGAAATTTTAGATCCATCAGTTCGCGAACAGGTTCAACAAATTATCCATAGGCTGTTAGGAGGAATATGAATAACTGGACGGTGGAAGAAATTTCCTTTCGGTGTGCTAGATTGTCCATCAGAATGGAACGATTGGCGCAAAATTTTTCGCGGATGGGATCTCTAAGTTTGGAAGGAGTCGATCCAGATGCAGTATTAGAGATTATCCGAGAAAGTAAATTATTTTTAGAATTAACAGCGATCGATTTAGATGTAGATAATGCCGTGGAATTAGCTACAATCCAACGTCAATTATCTCGTTGGCATGTTCATTGGTTGGAGACTTGGGCGAGTGACTCTTGCCAAAGCGAAATCTCAACTTTGTCGTTCGCTTGGGCAAATCGAATTCGAGAGATAGCCGGAGTTTTTGTGTAAATGCAGTCGATCTTATCTCTCCAGCAGTTGGCGAATCTCCCGATTGCCGAACGGCATCAATACCTCAGAGCTACTATTGCTGCAACTACGGATGATTTTTTAACAGATCCAGAATTGACCGAATTCAACGTTCTAGATGGCGAAAATTGGGAGATAGAGCATGACTAGTGCCAAGCGCGATGAAATCTGGTTAGTCGATCTCGACCTCACTAGGGGGAGTTCGACCAACGAACTAGCCACGTCATGGTAATATCTACAGCATGTATTGCATCACAATTTCTGTATCTCCATGAAGATTCAGCCTCTAGTGCCCCTGTTCGCGACCATTTGGGTTGGATTGGGTTCAAATATCACTTTCGCCCAAACCGTTCCTGCTAGCACCCGTATTCCCATCGCAGATAATACCCTCGGTACTCAGGTAACAGGTAGTAATGACTCGACGATTACAGGTGGTCTTCAGCGGGGGCAGAATTTATTTCATAGTTTTCAAGATTTTTCTGTACCTACTGGCGGTTCCGCTACATTTATCAATCCAGTCGGCAATCAAGCGATCGTCACTCGCGTTACGGGTAATTTATTTTCAGATATTGATGGAATTGTCAATAGTCAAGGGGCAAATTTATTTCTAATTAATCCTAATGGGATTGTATTTGGTGCAAATGCTCAATTAAATGTGGGTCAAACATTTGTTGGGAGTACGGCGAATGCGATCGATCTCAAAGATGCTGGAGGGAATAGTTATCGCTTTGGAGTTAATGGTAATGATGCACCGTTGCTCACGATTAATCCTAATACTTTACTAACACCATCACAATTGGTTATGGGTGGTGGTAATGGTGAAATTAGAACTTTGGGCACGATCGGCACTACTAATCCAGGTGAATATATCGGTTTAATTGGAGGGAATGTGACGATCGATGGCGGTCGCATCAATGCTGTGGGTGGGCGAGTTGAGGTTGGGGGATTGTCAGCGGCGGGAACGCTCGAATTGGGCGGTGATGGGAATAGTTTTCGGGTACAATTTCCGATAAATGTGATGAGATCGGATGTAGCTCTGATGAATGGTGGTCGCATATATGTACCTGGAAATGGCGGCGGCGATATCAACATTACAGCTCGGAATATCGACTTATCTGGCGGAAGTAGTTTAGCTAGTGGGATTGCTTTTGATGCTGGAACACCAACAACTGTGGCAGGAGATATCAAGTTAAATGCAACAGGAAAAGTCAGTTTCTCAAATAGTATTATTATCAATTTAGTTGGCCCCAATGCTAGTGGCACTGGGGGTAATATTGCCATCGATGCTGGTTCTATATCCTTCGAGGGTATAGATTATGGACTGCTAGCAGGAACTTTCGGACAAGGGAATGGGGGTAATATCGCCGTCAATGCTCGTGATGGTTCCGTTTCGCTCCAAGATGGTGCCATAATTCAATCGAGAACTTTTGGAGTGGGCAATGCGGGGAATATCGCTGTCACCGCCAAGGATAATGTCTTTCTTTCTGCTGCGAATATAGTTAATACAGTATCACCAGAAGCTGTCGGGAATGGTGGTGACATCGCGATTGATGCTACGGCTATATCGCTTCAAGACGGTGCTTCATTTACAGCCTCAACTAGTGGTATCGGTAATGCAGGTAATGTCACTATTGTGGCGAAAGATGCTGTTTCTCTAGTAGGTATTAATAACTCGTTGGGCTTTTTTAGTTCGATTACTAGTAGTGTGCAACAGGGCGCAGAAGGTAGTGGTGGTAATATCGATATTCAGGCTGGCTTTCTATCTTTAGAAGATGGTGCTCAATTGATAACCGCAACTTTTGGCACGGGGAACGCTGGTAATGTGCGGGTGAGAGCTAAAGGTGCTGTTACTCTAGTTGGTATCAATGATTTTTTTGGATTACCCAGTGGGATTAGTACTATTGTAGGGGATGGTGCAGAAGGGCGGGGTGGTAATATCGATATTCAGGCTGGCTCTCTATCATTAAAAGATGGTGCCTCATTGACAGCATCAACTGCTGGAATTGGGGATGCAGGTAATGTGACGATAACAGCTAAAGATGCCGTGTCTCTTTCGGGTGTTAATCAAGTTTTTGAATTAGCCAGTGATATTAGTAGTAATGTATTTGAGGGCGCAGAAGGAGGGGGTGGGAATATCGATATTCAGGCTCGCTTTATATCATTAGAAGATGGTGCTTCATTGATAGCATCAACTGCTGGAATTGGGGATGCGGGTAATGTGAATATATCGGCTACCGATTTTGTCACAATATCTGGTTCGAGTGGATTATTCGTATTTTCTCAAACCAATACGGGAATTGCTGGAGATATCTTTGTCGCTTCACCCAGAGTTACTTTAGATAATGATAGTCTAATTAATGCTCGATCGACAAATGGGAATGGCGGTAATATTAACATTGCTGGAATATCTCTAGATGCGGCAAATTTACTCACTCTCCGGCGAGGCTCTACCATTTCTACGAGTTCTGTTCAACAAGGTGGGAATGGGGGGAATATAACTATTAATATCCCAAATGGTTTTATCGTTACGGCACCGAATGAAAATAGCGATATTACGGCGAATGCGTTTGGGGGAAGTGGGGGCAAAGTAAGTATTAATAGTCAACAGAATTTCTGGATTGCGCCACTTAGTAGAGCGGAATTGGAACAACAGTTGGGCACGACAGATCCAAATCAACTCAATCCATCTAATCTACCAACTAACAATATTACGGCGATTTCTCAAGTCAATCCCAATTTATCGGGACAGGTAAATATTACTCCACCTGGAATAGATATTACCACTGGATTGGCACCTTTGCCGAATAATGTGACCGATCCGAGCGATCGAATCAATCCCAATTGTTCGCCCAAATCGATCGGTAATAACTCTTTTACAAATATTGGACGAGGTGGCATTCCCCCCAACCCTAAAGATCCTCTCAATGAAGAAAAGATCGCTGTCAATTGGGTAAGGTTGAATCCAACAGATACTATTCCAGCTACACCGATCGATCCTAATATAGCTCAGTTATCGAAACCAATAGTAGAGGCTCAGGGATGGATGCGCGACGCTCGCAATGGCGATATCATCTTGGTAGCTCAATCTCGATCGGGTATAACTATTAATGCCTCTCAGCCAGCTTCGGGGTGTGCCGAGAAATGATGTGAAATGTTGACTGGATTCGATCGATCGAACGTTGGTTTATTTAATCCAAAATCCAAAATCCAAAATCCAAAATCCAAAATTCTCTCAGCAATTCCATCCATCAAAGCAAGCCTATGACAGATCTAGAGCAACAACTTAGGGACTTGGTAGAAAAAGCGTGTTGTCACCCTCCAGGAAGTGCCATTCGTCAAAAATCCCTGACTCAAATTATTCGTCTAACTCGGAGCCAACTGTGGCGAGAATATACGCCGATGTATGAGGATGCTTTGCAGCAAACTTGGTTGTACTTCTGTCGCAACATTTGTGAAGCAACGACTGGAGAGCGATACGATCGAGATCGAGCCAGTCTCACCACTTGGCTAAATTATTATCTCAAACGTCGCTTGCAAGATTTGCGAGAAGATGCCGCAAAGCAAGCCAAAGATTTTGTACCATCAACGTGGGGAGCCAATAGCAAAACCATCGAAATCCTCGAACAGCAGCCAGCACCAGCCGATATCCCCCCAATTTTGGCAGAAGTGAAACAGTGGGTATCAATCGATACTAATGGTACTCTCGTAGCTACTCATATCAAAGGCTATCCCCAAGTTAATTGTCAATTATTAATTTTGCGGCGATTACCGCCAGAAACCAGTTGGGAGCAGCTTTCCCAGGAATTGGGTATCCCGATTTCTACACTGAGTGCATTTTATCAGCGAAAATGTTTGCCAAAGTTGCGTAATTTTGGTCGAGCTGAGGGATATGTATAAAGCAGACTGAACTAAAATTTTATGAACCCCGACAGTACTACCTTAACTTTACTATTCATCAGTGCTCAACTAAAATTTCATGAAATCCGAAAGTACCAGATTGACTTTACCCCTCCCAAGTCAGGCGATCGAATTTGCCCGCCAATTTGCCCAGGAACAGTCTACACCAGCTCAACAAGAGCGCGTACGGCTCAATACTTTAGCTATTTGTACTGTGAATAGTTATTTGGAGATGATGGGGTTTGGGACGAATCTCCAGGGGGGAGATAGTTGGAACTCGATCGCCAGAATGTGCGCGAATGTGGCAGATCTAGAAGTAACTAATATTGGTAAACTAGAATGTCGCCCAGTCAAGGCTGGCGCGACTGAATGTAATATTCCGGCGGAGGTTTGGATCGATCGCATTGGTTATATGTTTGTGGAGATCGATTTAGTCGAGCGAGAAGGAACTATTCACGGATTTGTGCCCCAAGCTGAGGCAATAATCGCTCTGGAGGGATTGCGATCGCCTGAAGAATTTATCGACCATTTACATCAGATCGTGGCTGCTCCAGTCGTGAAATTGCATGAATGGGCGGATGGTTTGGAGGGGGCAATCGCCGCAGGTTGGCGATTTCTCGCTCGATTGGAATCTTTGTTTGCTACTTCAGAATATGCCTTTCGCTCGACTGGTTATTCTAATGCGGTTAGAGGTGGTAAAGTTATCGACCTAGGGATTCAATTACAGGGCTATCCGATCGCTCTAATTCTAGAATTGTCACCAGTGGAGCGGGAGGAACGCACGCGGATTTATCTCAGAGTTTGTCCGATTAACCAAACTTATTTATTACCAAATATTCAACTCATTGTTCGCGATGAATCGCAACAAATATTTTTGGAAGCACAGTCTAGGACTGTTGATAACTTAATTCAGTTAGAGTTTACAGGGGCAGTCGGTGAGAAGTTTGAAGTAGTCGTCAAACGTGGGGATGCAGAAGTAGCCGAACAATTTATCATCTAATTAGATATTCGGTTTTGGAGACAGTCTATTTGGGATGAACATGGAACGGTTAGTAACGATCGGGATTCGGAGTGGTAATCGAGATTTTGGTTATCATGTTAGTTTGCAAATTGCGGAGGAATACTTAGATTTAGATGGTAAAATCTTGCTGTCACCGCAAGTTGAAATCACCGCAGAACTTCCATCAGCGGTGGAGGTTTTGGGAGATTATTACGAGTGGCAGCAGATATATCGTAGACTGGATTTGAATTATCGATTGGAAGCAGATAAAGGGCAGGTAACTAATATTTCCACTGCCGATCTAAACTCAAAATGTCGAGTTTTAGCAAAATTGTCGATCGATTCATTCGATCGATGGTTAAATACGGCATCATTTCAACCCATCCGCGAGCAATTAGTCAGAAGTATTAAGGCTGAAGATCGAGTTAGATTTATTTTACAAATCGACGATCCTCAATTGCACCGCTTACCCTGGCAAATGAGCGATCTATTTACTCGCTATAGTTCTACAGAAGTTGTTTTGAGTTTACCATACCTCGAACGAATAGAACATTTAAAACCGACGACCTCGAAGGTAAGGATTTTAGCAATTTTAGGTAATAGTCAAGGTGTGAATATTGAGGTAGATCGACAAATATTGACAACATTAATCGATGCTGATGTGGAATTTTTGGTCGAGCCTAGTCGGAAAGAATTAACCGATAGGTTGTGGGCACAGTCATGGGACATCTTATTTTTTGCTGGACATAGTTCGAGTAGTGAGGATAATAGTACTGGGCAAATTTGGATCGATCGCACCGATAGTTTGAGTCTGGAGGAGCTAAAATTTGGCCTAAAAAAAGCGATCGCGAGTGGTCTAAAAATTGCTATTTTTAATTCCTGCGATGGGTTGGGATTGATACCAGCCCTTGCTAATTTGCAAATTCCACACATAATTGTGATGCGAGAACCAGTACCGGATTGTGTCGCGCAAGATTTTCTGACAGGATTTCTGACCCTTTATGCGCGGGGTAATTCTTTTTATCGATCGGTTCGAGAAGCACGAGAAAAATTGCAAGGATTTGAAGATAAGTTTCCTTGCGCTACCTGGCTACCAACTATTTATCAACAAGGGATCGATCGTCCCCCGACTTGGAAACAGTTGCAAGGAACGGCTAATGTTAGAAATAAACAACTTAAAGTTGCACTCTTCAGCAGTATTCTCACAACGTTAGTCATTTCTGCTGCCCGATTTATCGGTATTTTACAACCTTTAGAGCTAAATATTTTTGACTTGACGATGCGATCGCGTCCGTTAGAGGTGCAAGATTTGCATACACTAGTTATCAAAGTTCGACAGGAAGATGTCGAACAGCAAAAAAAAGACAACCAGTTAAAAGATGGTTCTTCATTATCAAATCGATCGCTCAATAATCTCCTCAAACTGCTGGAAAAATACCAGCCCCAAATTATCGGTGTAGATACATTTTTGAATCGTGATATTCCTATCGAATATACAGCAATTAAAAATGGGTTAGCATCAGGTAATTTGATTCCAGTTTGTAAAGTAAAAAGTACGATCGATCGAGATCTAGAAATCCCACCACCTATCGACGCAACCTTAGTAGGTTTCGCCGATACCATTGCCGATGGAGATGGTGTAATGCGCCGCCATTTATTGTCAATGGATGCTCAACCAGGCAATTGCCATACAGCCTATGCTTTTAGCACGATGCTAGCAGATCGATATCTTCAAGCTCAACCTAAGTCTATCGATCTCAAACTTCAGCATCATAGTTTAAAATTAGGCGAACATCAGTTCGATTTCTTGGATTCTCATCGGGGAGGTTATCAACAATTCGATGCGCGTGGATATCAACTTCCGCTCAACTATCGCTTTAGTGGTTCTCTAACTAATGCAATTCCATCCACATCACTAGCAGAAATATTTACATTACCCGAAGGGCAACTTCAGCAACTAATCAAAAATAAAGTCATTTTAATTGGTACCACAGATAGTAGATATAAAGATATCTCCAAAACCCCATATTTATCACAAAATGACAATCGGTGCCCCGAACATCAAGGGTATGAATGTATTTCAGGTGTCTTTTTGCAAGCCCAAATGACGAGTCAACTTATTAGTGCCGCATTAGAAAATCGTCCCCTATTATGGGCAGCTCCATTTTGGGTTGATGGTTCGATCGTTTTGATATGTTCTACTGTCGGTGGTTTGTTAGGATGGGCGGTAAGCAATCGGTGGTTATTAATAGTTTTAGCCAGCATTACTATCGTCATTGTTTGGAGCGGTTCGATCTCATTACTGGCAACTACTGGGTACTGGTTTCCGCTATTACCCTCATTATTAGGTATGCTAATAACAATCGGTTGGACAAATATTTGTCTAAGTCGAGATCGAAAGTTTCCCGCAATCCATGCTCATGATAAAATTTAACTTAAAAATTATATTAGCGATCTCGATCTCTATGGGTGTGAGTATTTCTCTTCTGTCGAGCCGACAAGGCACCTTAAATGCTCAAAATTCAAAGCAGAAGAAAAAACCATCTCCACCACCTACCCCACCTTCACGCGGGGTTCCAGGCAATCGTACTGTAAGTGCTTCAATGAGTGGTAATAATTGTGAATTAAATCTCATCGCCTTAGCACCTGAATTCACGCAATATATCGACGGGCAAGTTTTAGAAAACAGCGTTTGGGGACAGACTATCGCAGCATACCCCACATTTTGGTTCTTTCTTCCCACTACAGAAGCATCGACAAAGATCGAATTTTCGCTCCAAGATGGAGAAGAGGATATTTATCGGACTAATATACCAATCCCTCAACAATCTGGAATCATCAGCGTCCAAATTCCCACCAGTCAACAACCTTTACAATTCAATCGTAACTATCATTGGACTTTGAAAGCTAAAGTGTGTGATGGCACATCTACAGTCAATCGAGTACATGTAGATGGATGGGTAACCAGAATCGAGCTACCAGAGACGATCTTGCGGCAGAATAGCAGCGATATATATACTAACAATGGTATTTGGTATGATGCCGTAACTAGTCTAGCTCGACTGCGGTTACAAAAACCGCAGGATGTCTCGATAGAGCAAGATTGGAGCGATTTATTAAAGTCAGTTAATCTAGCCAAAATTGCCAACCAACCACTACTAAGTAGGTAGATTTCGATTTCAATTATTAGAGACAGGCAATTTCACAGTTATTTGTACCAGCTTTTTTCAACAATATATCGATTGTATGTCTAGTATCAGTAGGCACAGATTTTTTCTGCTGACACCATGCTGCAAAGCTTTTTGGTTTTGCCTGTTGTGCGGAAGCTGATGGTAAGATTTGGGATAAGCAGACTAATGTACTTAGCAATAGTAAAACTTTGTTCATGATGTTTAGTTACGGATAAAGAAAGGCTTCGCTGAAACCACTAATCGGAGATCGATCGTACAACCCAAATTAAGATTGGGAAACTTTTTACTTATGGCTCTAGTCAGTGTGTATAGAGATATGATATGCTCAAATCTAGGTATTTTCCGAAAATAACATGAGATTATTCGACCCCTTCAGTTCGATCGCACTAATGGCGATCTCAATTACGGTAAAACCTTGCGCGAGTATGGATTTATCTGTGTATCTAAACCAACTGGTTTAACTTGCAAGAATCAAGATGGACATGGGTGGAATCTGAGTAAGAGTAAACAACAACTTTTCTAAATAAATCAAAATCATGATTAGATCGATCGAAAGATACTTCTGTGTTCTGTTAGGATTAGCCGCGATCGTTTCATCATCTCTAGCAGAAGATCCAGCGATGGCACAACGAAAAAACGTTGGTGCTAAAGAAGTTAATGGTACATTTAAAACAACCGATGGATCGAATGTAATTAAGGTACTATCGTTGGGTAAAGGTGGACTCGATCGACCTGGATATAATTTGAAAATTGAGCTATCTGTATCCCTCAGACAAGGCCCTAATGGTGAAGTCCGGGGCAATACCAAAACATTAAATGGTATTGCTTCAATTGCGGGAGATTTAGCCACCTTTACCCCCGATGATATGTCATACGATGCTTGTAAAATTTCGATAAAATTTACCAAGCCAGGAACTTTAATTGTTTTAAAACAAACAGGTAGTTGCGATTTTCCAACTGATGCAATGACAGCCAAGGGCACTTACAAAAAAGCTAGTAGTGCCGAACCAACATTTGGACAATAATCTCAACTCTAAATTTAAACACAATGAAAAAACTACTAGGATCTGCGATCGCTCTAGCATTCACATTGGGAATGCCATTGGCTGCTTTGGCTGATAGTTATGACAACTTCATGAGAAAACAAGTTACTGAGTTTGAGAATCCTAATAACGGAAAATGTAAAGAGAAAAATATTAACGGTGTCGAAGATGGTAGAAAGATGTCCTATCAACTCTGTATCTACAAGAATCAACCTGTTTTTCTTCGGACTGTTGATGGTGGGGAAGCCACGGGCATAAGTATCTTCAAAGGAGGTAAACTAGTCCAACTTTCAGGAGGGGGAGGAACGGCTGGAGCTGGCTTTCGGAATGGTAAACCAGTGGTTGAATGGAACTCTGGGGTGTTTGGTGAAAGACGTGTGAATTGGAAACTTAATGCTGAAGAGAAATCATGGTATTTAGAGGGTGCGGCAAAAGAACAGCGGATTCTGCGTAAGTTTGGATACTAAACACATAAGTACCAAAAACAAAGGCTTTTTAAAAAGCCTTTGTTTCTTATTTATCTAGAATTGACAGACAGACTCTGGCTTTACCGGACAAACTTTGATATCAATTTTATTCGCCTCCAGTGAGAGAGCCGTCAATTTAGTCAACCCTGCTAGTGGCTTGACATCGACAATTTTATTCTCACTCAGCGAGAGAGTAGTCAAATTAGTCAATCCTGCTAGTGGTTTGACATCAACGATTTGATTGCTATCTAGTGAGAGAAGAGTCAAATTTCTCAAACCCATTAGTGGTTTGACATCAACAATTTGATTCCTATAGAGCGCAAGAGTATTCAAATTATTTAACCCCGCCAGTTGTTTAACATCAACAATTTGATTGCCATAGAGCGTAAGATCGAGCAATTTACTCAACCCCGCCAGTGGTTTAATATCAACGATTTGATTGCTATAGAGCGTAAGATTAGTTAAATTATTCAAACCTACTAGTGGTTTGATATCGACGATTTTATTTTCTGCGAGCTGGAGATCTGTCAATTTACTCAACCCAGCTAGTGGCTTAATATCGACGATCTTATTTCCACTGAGATCGAGAGAAGTCAAATTACTAAATCCTGCCAGTGGCTGGATATCGACGATTTTCTTGCTATTGAGCGAGATCTCCATTCGACTCCTAAGTTTAGCATCAGCTTTTTGACAGTTGTTGCTACCAGCTTCTTTGAGCAATACATTAATAGTGTATTTAGTATCGGCGGATACGGATTTTATTTGGGTACACCATTGGGCAAAGCTTTTAGGCTTTTGTGGTGGTGCAGCCGTTACTATTAAGGCTTGAAATAGAACTATCGATCCACTAAGTAATGCTAAAACTTTTTTCATGATTTCAGGGAATTTATATCTATCCTAATTCTATCTTGTAGGTATCCTAATGTCTATTAAAATCATTCTAAAAATCTCTCTATTCTCGAATTTTAATATTCTTTTAGATATGTGTTCTAAACGATCGATTCATCACAAAGCGATCGAATATAATAAATATCCCCGACTTCTTGGAGAAGTCGGGGATATGGTGTGATGATCTATTTCATCACATTCTAGGATGGCAGCCATTTATATAAAGCCAGTAATATTCCACCGACAAAGGCTACTGTTACACCTGTGATAATGGGTTGAATTATCGAGCTTTTGGTTTCAAGAGCCTTGATATCACCTTCAATTTTGACGACATTAAGCTTGATGTCATTTACATCTTTTTGAATTACTTCAAATCGTTGGTCGATTTTATCAAACCGTTGGTCGATTTTATCAAATCGTTGGTCGATCTTATCAAATCGTTGTTCTATTTTGTTGAGAACATCTTTGATATCGGTTTCAATTATTAGAGACATGGCGATCCAATAGTTATGTTTTATTTAAATAAATATCTTATGGGGTGAGCATTTTCCACCCTACGGTTGTAGACTGCAAACGACTAAAGACTGGACTTTGTGAATTGATTGGCAAGGGGTCAGATCCCCGACTTCTCCGAGAAGTCGGGGATCTTTGGTAATTCTAGAAGTCTAGTTTCTAAGCTTTTTTAGTATAAGTGAGAAATTAAGTTTCAGTTTTGGTAGTTTTCTTGGTGGTGGTTTTCTTGGCGGTGGTGGTTTTTTTCGCTGTAGTTGTTTTCTTGGCTGCGGTTGTTTTTGTGGTGGTAGTTTTCTTGGTAGTTGCTGCTTTTTTGGTGGTGGTTTTCTTCTTGGTATCTCCACCTTTGGCGGCTAGGAGCGGAAGGGCGGTTTCGAGGGTGATGCCTTCTACTGTTTCGCCTTCGGGTACGCCTGCGTTGGTTTTACCATGTTTGATATAGTTACCATATGGGCCAGCGTAGATTGCGATCGGTTCGTTATCGTCGGGGTGATTTCCTAGTACTCGGAGGGGTTCTTTACTTTTACCGCCACGGGTAAGTTTGGGTTCGGCGAGGATTTCTAGGGCGCGTTCGAGGGTGACTGTGAGTACGTCGTCGGTTTTTTTGAGGGAGCGATATTCTTTGCCTTCTTTACCGCGATCGTGCAAAATGTAAGGGCCAAATCTGCCGAGGTTGGTTTGCAATTTACCACCTGTTTCGGGATGGATGCCCAAGGCGCGGGGGAGTTTTAGTAGCTCGATGGCGATTTCGAGGGTGACATCTTCTAGTTTCATTCCTTTGGGTAGGGATGATTGTTTGGGTTTCTTTTTGCTATCTTCTACTTTGTCGCCGAGCTGGACATATGGCCCAAATGGGCCTAATTTAGGATAGATTGGTTCGCCTGTTTCGGGATGATTGCCGAGGATATCGGGTTCGCTACTCTTTTGTTTGAGTAGCATTTCGATGGTTTCGGGGGCTAAGTCGGCGGGGGTGAGATCTTTGGGGATGGAGGCGTTACCGGATTCGGTTTCGATGAATGCGCCAAATTTGCCGATGCGGACTTTGACATCGAGATTGTCTAGGGCGATCGTCCGCGCTAGGGTAGGATCGATATCATCGAAGCCAATTTTGACTTGATTTTCCAAGCCTTTTTCACCGAGATAGAATTTCTCCAAATATGGGAGCCATTGAGTGGTACCTGTGGAGATATCATCCAGGGTTTGTTCCATTTTGGCGGTGAAGCTGGGATCTACTAGTTCTTGGAAGTGTTTCTCTAGGAGGGCGGTGACGGCAAAGGCGGTAAAACTGGGCACGAGGGCGTTGCTTTGGAGTTGGGCGTACTGGCGATCGATTATCGTCCCGATGATGCTGGCATAGGTGCTGGGGCGGCCAATCCCTTCGCTTTCGAGCATCTTGACTAGGGATGCTTCAGTATAGCGGGCGGGGGGTTGGGTTTCGTGGTCGATCGCGTCTAGTTTTTTGCAGTTGGGATGGTCGCCTTTGACTAATGCGGGTAGAATGATTTCTTGGTCTTCGATCGCCGCATTAGGATCGTCTGAGCCTTCGACATATGCCCGTAGATAGCCTGCAAAGTCGATCCGCTTACCGGAAGAACGAAATCCGGCGTTCTCTACCTGTAAATCGACAGCTAGTTGGGTTTGACGTGCATCGGCCATTTGGGAGGCGACTGTCCGCTTCCAGATGAGGTCATATAGTTGTAATTCTCTGCCCGCGAGAGTGGTGTCTTTGGGGGTGCGGAAGGTATTTCCGGCGGGGCGAATGGCTTCGTGGGCTTCTTGAGCACCTTTGGCTTTGGTGGTATATTGGCGGGGTTTGGGGCTAAGATATTCCTGACCATACTTTTCTAACACACAAGCGCGGGCTGCTTCGATCGCTTGCTCGGAAAGATGGACGGAATCTGTCCGCATATAGGTAATATAACCTTGCTCGTACAGGTTTTGCGCGACTCGCATGGTGTCTTTGGCGGAGAGTCGGAGTTTGCGGTTGGATTCCTGTTGGAGGGTGGAGGTGGTAAATGGGGGCGATGGTTTGCGGGTGACGGGTTTTTCTTCCAATCCTGTCACTGTCCATGTTTTACCCTTGAGGCTCTCTTTGAGGGCGAGGGCTTCGGCGACATTGAGGAGTTTAACTTTTTTCCCTGGTAATAGTCCGCCTGTATTCGGATCGAAATCGGCACCAGTAGCAGTTCTCACTCCATCTACCGCGATCAATTTTGATTCAAATTCTGCCTTATTATGGGCGAGTAATGCTTTGAGATCGGAATATTGAGCGGATTTGAAAGCACGCCGTTGACGCTCCTTATTTACCAACAATCTGACGGCGACAGATTGCACTCTTCCCGCCGATAAACCGCCCGCAATTTTCCGCCATAATAGGGGCGATAAGGTATATCCTACCAGTCGATCGAGTATCCGCCGCGTCTCCTGAGCGTGAACGATTTGCTCGTCGATTTCGCGGCAATTTTTCAACGCCTTCTGAATCGCCTCCTTGGTAATCTCATGAAATACCATCCGCTTCGTCGGTACCTTGGGTTTGAGGAGCTGCAACAAGTGCCAGCTAATACTTTCACCCTCTCTATCTTCGTCCGTCGCTAGAATCAATTCCGTAGCACCCTTGAGCGCGGCTTTCAATTCCTGCACGATTTTGCGCTTGTCTTTCGGAATAATATACAACGGCGCAAACCCATCCGCCACATTAATACCCAAGTTTGCCCACTTCTCCCCCTTGAACTCTGGGGGGATTTCCTCCGCCGACGGTGGTAAATCGCGAACGTGTCCCATTGAAGCTTTTACCACATAACTCGATGGCAAAAACTTACTAATAGTGCGCGCTTTGGTAGGAGATTCAACGATGACAAGAGTTGACATGGTGGGGAAAAGTCTTCGGACTTGTGGGGTATTGGGGTGGTGAGATACCTAGATGAGTTAGATCTTAGCGACTAAAATCAAAAGCTGTGGTAGTTACACTCAAGCGTAGCCTCTATTCAGTCAACTTGGAATATATTTGTCCATTTGTCAATAGATCGATCGCCAAATGTAACAAAACTAGTCATGTATTTCTCACTGGTAGGGAATCGTCGGGTGCTGGAATCAGGCGGTTTCACCAACCACCTTGACGAGCGTCATAGCTCACCTACAAGACGATCGAGTCAGATTCCAGTCATTTCCTGTTTAACGAGACAAATGATTTGCTACAATTAAGCGAAGGTTCTCTGGATTTGCAGGCATTTTGTATGACCATTGCCCAATCACCACCGACGCTATCATTGCCAGATCATACCCAGTTACCTGAGTCGGATGGGACATTTGTGAAAAATTTTCAGGAACATCCACAAAGTATTTTGTTGACTAGTTCTATCCGCCCTGTTTTGGAGCAACTGCATCCAGATGGACGCTACTGTATCGGTCAAGATTCGGGAATTTATTGGCGATCGATCGAGCCACCAGAGCGGGGAGCGGAAGCACCAGATTGGTTTTATGTACCTAATGTAGCTCCTTTGTTGGATGGTCAGTATCGTCGCTCTTATGTGATGTGGAAAGAGATCGTTGCGCCGCTAATTGCGATCGAATTTGTTTCGGGTAATGGTGCTGAAGAGCGCGATGCCACTTCTCCATTTCTCAACTCAGAAGCCAAAGCTGGAAAATTTTGGGTTTACGAACAGGCGATTCGGATTCCTTTTTATGCTATCTATGAAGTGCAAAAAGCCTCTGTCGAAGTCTATCAATTAGTTGCTCAGAGATATGAGCTATTAAGTCCAAACGATCGCGGTCACTATTCAATCCTACCACTCGGTGTGGAACTGGGGATTTGGCAAGGTCAGATCGATAATCAGACTTTGCCTTGGTTACGGTGGTGGGATAGTAATGGCGGCTTACTACTAACTGGAGAAGAGCGGGCGGAGGTAGCGACACAACGGGCGGAGAGACTTGCCGCCAAATTACGGGAAATGGGTGTAGATCCTCAAGATATTTGAGTGGGGGTGAAATCGATTGTCAAATATAGCAACTTCCCAGTTACTTAGAGGCGGTTTTTTAGGTCAATAGCGATCGAGTCTACGATCGCCATCACCAATCCGAAGCAGCTAGTTACCTCTACCGATCGAATTGATTCTAATGCTACGATCGAGAACCCAAAGAAAATCGTCGCAATCGATACCACGTTAGCGAACTTGCCATCGATCTAGTCAATTTTGCTTTCAAGAGGGGTGAGGGCATGGTTGACTCCGTATCCATTGAATTTCGAGAGTGAGACAGATTATACAACAAAAAAAATTCAGGTGTGGTAGCATCGCCCTGGAATAGGTGTTTCTGTTTAGTTGGCTGAGATTTTGGAAGATGATAGAACCTTGGGTATTGACAGTTGCTACAAAAGGAGGCGAGTATCTATTCAAAACTTTTTCTAGCAAAATGGGGGATACGATCGAGAAAAAGTTTGAGCTACAACTGAAAGGAGCGATAAAAGAAGCGATCGTCGAATTTATAGAGCTATTCGTTCAGGAGCTACGAGACTCTGGTATTACTGAGAATATCGACCCCGATTATAGATCCTTCCTCCAGCCATTCATCCAGCCATTCATCAAAGATAAAGATACCCCCTCCACATTAGATTATAAATCGTTAATCCAGTCATTTATCAAAGATGAAGATGCGCTCCTCATATTAGGCGAAGCTTTTGATGCGGGTTTTAAGGGGTTCGATCGTAATGCCCAAACCAAAATTGAAGAAATTTGGAGCAAACACCTTTTGAAATCTCGCCTTACCTTTCCAGCCAATTTTAAATGGCAATCACTTTTAAAGGCGTATCAGGAAAAAGTAACAAAAATTCGACAAGACAATCCGAAATTGCGGGATATTTTTAACTCTCAGAAATTGGGAGAAATGGCTGGCACAAGCGAAGAAATAAAAGATATTTTAAAAGCGAATGCGTCGATACCGATCGGATTCGATCTAGATGGATATCGGAAGAGTTTGCAAGAGAGTTATGGCGATCTGAAGCTTGGCAGATTGGGCAAGAAGGATGAACATAATATTCAGTTGGGCAAGATATTTATCGAGCAAAATGTGCGGGAAGCTCTACCACCAGATCGATCGCCAGACCCCAACTCCGATGATTCAGAACGAAATCGCCGTCAATATTTAGAAAAATCAGTAGAGCCAGTACTCAAGGTATTAAGAGATGAAAATTGTCAACGTGCGGTACTTCTAGGCGATCCTGGAGCGGGTAAATCGAGTTTATTGCAATATCTAGCTTTGGACTGGGTAGAGGACAATACAAAGCCATTTCCCCTGCTAATTGAGTTGCGGGAATATGCGATCGATCGCGCTGATGCGAAAAACTTTCTAGATTTTTTGAGTAAAGGGGGAATGGCACGTTGGGGATTCGATCGCCACGAATTACACCAATATCTACAAACTCAACCCAGCTTGGTGATGTTTGATGGATTGGATGAAATATTCGATCCACAGTTGCGTCAATCGATAATCGAGGAAATCGCCAATTTCGCTACACAGGAGTATCCAAATGTCAAAATCGTTATCACTTCGCGGGTAGTTGGCTACGTTCCCGATCGATTGAGGAGTGTAGATTTTCAGCATTTTACTTTGCAGGAATTGGACAAATCGCAAATCCAGGACTTTATCGATACATGGTATCGGTTAGCACAGGGAGAAAAACCAAAACAGGAGCAGCTCAAACAGCGACTAAAAGAGGCGATCGATCGTTTTCCAGCAATCCAAAATCTAGCCAATAATCCACTGCTACTGACACTGATGGCAATGCTCAATCAGGAGGGAGATTTACCCACTCGTCGAGTGGATTTGTACGATCGAGCTTCGCGGTTATTGCTGCACAATTGGGATTTTGATGTTAATGGCAAAAATTTAGCAGATCCAGCTCTAAAACAGATCGACGCACCGGAAAAACAAAAAATACTAGGAAAGATCGCCTATACGATGCAATCCGATCCAGCAGGGTTAGCGGGAAATCTGCTTGATGGTGAGAGCTTACAGCAGATATTAACAGTCCATTTAAAGGAATGGTCTATGACTCCGGCGGTGATGGCAAAGCAACTAATCGAACAATTGAGAACGCGGAGCTTTATTTTATGTGCTTATGGAACCGATGCTTATGGTTTTGTTCATCGCACTTTTTTGGAATATTTTTGTGCGAAAGGTTTTGTTCGGCGACTCAAAGAGGAATTATATTCACTAGAGCAATTACGGGATGATGTATTCGTTAAGCACTGGCAAAATGAAACTTGGCATGAGGTGCTACAGTTAATTTGTGGACTATTGAAACCCGAAGAAGCAGGATATTTAGTCGAGTTTTTGATGAATAGAGAGGTCGATCGATCGGACTATTTGCACTGGACAGAGCGGGCGGAAATAGGAGCCTTTCAACATCTACAACTAGCCACAGAATGCTGGGCAGAAGTTAAAAGCCCCAAACCGAGATTGACAGCACAGAAGTTAAAAGAAAAGCTAAAAGAAGAGATCGAAAGTCAGTCAAAGATTTCACTTAGTTATGGCGCAGCCCAATTACTCTTGGACTCGATCGCCGAATATTATCACCAGGAACCAGAGACTTTAACTTGGCTCAAAGATATCGCTTTCAACGACCAAAATGAATATGTTCGACGGGCAGCAGTAATGTCGATCGGCCAAAATTATCACCAGGAACCTGAGACTTTAACTTGGCTCAAAGATATCGCTCTCAACGCCCAAGATGAATTGGTTCGACGGGCAGCAGTAAGGTCGATCGCCGAATATTATCACCAGGAACCTGAGACTTTAACTTGGCTCAAAGATATCGCTCTCAACGACCAAAATAAATGGGTTCGACGGGCAGCAGTAAGGTCAATCGCCGAATATTATCACCAGGAACTTGAGACTTTAACTTGGCTCCAAGATATCGCTCTCAACGACCAAAATGAATTGGTTCGAGGGGTAACAGTATGGTCGATTGCTCAATATTATATTCAAACTGACGAAGCATTTGAGTTACTTTGCCAAATAGCAAGTCAAGATCCATATCGAGGCGAACATGATGATAATCTGAGAAAAATTGCTTTAGAAGCTGTGGTTGAGAATTATATCGATCGACCGGAAGTAATTGAGTTGTTACGCGATCGATCTACACAAGATCCTGACGAAGAGCTACGAATATGGGCAGAGGAGCAGTTGAAAAATATTGCTTGATGGGTTTACTGACTCAATATCCATGTAAGAATACCGAGAATTTTTTGGACTGGCATCAATGAATAACTATTAGGATCGATCGTGATTCGATTTTCCTCTAATTTAAAAAATTGCCATAGTCTACCACTAGTTACACAACCATAGATCGTTAAAATAGATTGTTCTTGATTTTGATTATAAAGCTGTGCGGCTACCATTTCGCCGACACATTGCCCCCATCCACTTTCAATACGGTTCGGTTAAGCTCTAATATTAGTCCGCGTAGGCGGACTTTGTTTGTATAGCAGCGGTTTCAACCGCCAGCGAACTGCTTTTCAAACAACCTCTTAGACAAATCGAAAATATTTCAATCCCTCCAAAATACCAGCGGCGCAGTCAGCCACGGCGAGATAGTGGTAGTCGAAGGGATTGAGTTGATGCCATAGCTGTAATTCCGATCGAGCATTGCCGACCATAATGCCCCGTTCTATGCCATACTGGAACAAGGAAATATCGTTACCAGAGTCTCCACAGACGACGGCATTTACTGGGTCAATTTGCCATCTGTGCTTCAAAAATTGTACAGCCTTACCTTTATTCCCACCTTGGGGAACTAGATCCAAATCCTTATTCCCGCTGTAAATGATTTCTACTTCTAAACCTTCTTGCTCCATGAGTTGCTGCAATTGAATGATGACAGCAGCCGCAACATTGGGTGAGAGATAGTAACTAATTTTGAAGGGGCGTTGTTCGGATTGAGGTTGGGGTTTCAAGTCGGCAAACTGGTTGGCGATGAATAAGACTTTTTCGCGGTACCAGTTGTGACTCAGTTGCTCCTCCCAGGCTGTATCGGGCGTGGAAGACTCACCGAGGTAGATTTCTGTACCTACCGCTGCAATCAGGGCATCAGGGGGCAGTAAGCGGTGAGTGGTGGCTAATTCTTGGTAAGATGTAAGCGATCGACCCGTTGCATAGACAATTTTGGTGGCTGATGTCTGACGATATCGATCGAGTAGTCCATTGAGCTGTAGCAGTGCCTCATCATCGCCGACTAGAGTATTATCGAGGTCTGTGACGATTAGTGATAGCGGTATTAGAAGTCCCATACTATTGAATCAAAAGTTTGTATGCACGAGCGCAATGAAGGTTGTCTGAGAGTGGGACAGGCTGCACCAGATTTTACAGCACAGGCGGTAGTCGGTCAACAGTTTGAACGAATTCAGTTAGCTAGCTATCATGGTAAATACGTCGTTCTATTTTTCTATCCCCTAGATTTTACCTTTATCTGTCCGACAGAAATTATTGCATTTAGCGATCGTTACAATGAGTTTGAGGCTCTAGATACACAAATCCTCGCGGTATCTGTCGATAGTGAATATGCTCATCTCGCTTGGATTCAAACCGATCGAAAAATGGGCGGTTTGGACGAAATTAACTACCCATTAGTTTCCGACCTCAAAAAAGAAATTAGTACCGCCTATAACGTGCTAGATCCAAATCTTGGCGTAGCTTTACGCGGACTATTTATTATCGATCGATCTGGCATGATTCAATATGCAACGATTAATAATCTTTCCTTTGGAAGAAGTGTAGATGAAACCCTCCGAGTACTCAAAGCAATTCGACACGTTCAAGCCAATTCTAATGAAGTTTGTCCCGTCGATTGGCAACCAGGCCGCAAAACAATAAATCCAGATCCAGAAAAATCAAAAGAGTATTTTATTTGATTTTGGATTTTGGATTTTGGATTTTGGATTTTGGATTATAGATTTAGCACTCTCCTACCCTCCTACCCTCCTACCCTCCTACCCTACCACCCTACCACCCTCCCCCATGCAAGCTACTAAATTTAACGGACTAATCAATCGACGGTTCTTTGATAACTTTTTACCGATTCCAGCCGAAAATGAACTAGAATTGGGATCGATCGCGCCAGAAATTCAGATGCAGGATGTGCGGAACGACAGGCAAATCAAACTATCCGATTATCGCGGCGTTCAGCCTGTTGTATTGTATTTTACCCGTATCTTTACCGAGCAGCAATACTGCCCGTTTTGCTATCCCCATATCAAAGCGATGAACGAACGTTACGCGGAATTTGTCGATCGAGGCGTGGAGGTATTAATGATTACTAGTACTGACGCGCAACAGAGTAAAATAGTGGTGCGAGATTTGGGTTTACAGATGCCAGTACTTAGCGATCCTAGTTGTGCCAGGTTTCGGCGGTATAGTGTGGGGCAAGCTCTGGGCGCACCTCTTCCCGCTCAGTTTGTTTTAGATAAGGAGGGGAAGATTATTTTCAAGCATCTCTTTTCTTTCATTCATTATAATGCTGAAATTGATACTTTGCTTGATGTTTTATGATTAGTGGAATTTAGTTATGGTGTTTATTTTAACACAGAGGGGCACGGAGGGTTCACGGAGGTGTGCCAAAGGCAAGCTCCGCTAACACGGAGGAGGATATGAGTGAGTTTAAATTTGAGGAGGAATTAGAGGAATCAAATTCAGCTCATCGCGCCATTGACGCAAGGGCTTTTCCCATGCTTCTTCCCACTTTTGAGCAAAGAGATATTTGGCATTTTTGCCCATATTCCATCCTGTTTGAATCGCATCAAGTAAAGTAGGTAATTCTTCAGGCGCGAGCAAAAGAGTAGACATCATGCTACTAGAAAGCAGCGATACAGCTAGAGGATAGGGGAATTGTGGGAGGTGAAATGCTTGCAATCCAATCTCATCAGTAGGTGATGCCCCAAAACCCGTGATAATATGCCAGATATCATGAGTTTGGCTTAGTCTTGTTTCTACATAGCTAGCATCAGAATAAATAGGCAGATGTTGATACAAATCTTCCGCTCGAAACCCGCTTGCTTTCATCGATTTAGCATAGAGGTATCCGAGGGAATCGGGGGGATATTGCAAGAGAGTTGTCAAATCATGGCGCGGAGCCATGTATCGCTCTTCGATTAATGCTGCCGATTGAGGATCTAGTTTTAAGTGCTTCACCGCCAAATCGAAGGATGGAGTATCTAGCAGTGCCAACACCATCTCGTCTACTACATTCAAACTCACATCCCCACCTAGCATTTTTAGGTAAGGTTGTAATTGAGTCTGATGGGTAAAACTGTTGCCAAATCTCGAACTGAGCCATGTAAATAAATCTCGATTCATTGCAATTACCACCTCTGACTAGATTAAAATGTGAGTATCGCTCATGTCAATAATATACGAGGATTGCTCATGTTTTGTCAAGGAAATTTTTTGTCGATTTTATGAATACTGTTCCATCCACCCCCAACCAGATGCGCCGTCAACCTCGTCAAGCTCGCAGCCAGGAGCGTGTAGATCGAATTTTGGATATCGCAGAGCAATTATTTATTTCGGTGGGTTATAACGCGACTACGACCAATGCGATCGCTGTTGGTGCTAAAGTATCGATCGGTTCGTTGTATCAATTCTTTCCTGATAAGGCTGCAATTGTATATGGATTGGCAACTCGATATAATCAACAACTGCGGCAGTTATTAATCGAGTTGGATCCGCTTGAAGGTGAAAGTTTCTCTCTCACTGAATATATGGAGCAGATAATCGATACTATCGATCGATTCTTTGTGGATTATCCAGGCTATCAGGCGATATATATGTCATTGCAAAGTTCGATGCCAGAGTTAGAAGCGATCGATGCAGCGGCGGATGCTCAATTAATTGAAGAATTAGCAATGATTCTTTCGGTGCGCTGTTCGGGTTTGGAACCAGAAACCTATAGATCGATCGCATTTGTATTGGTAAAAACGATCGGTACACTGTTGTGGACATCTCTGAGCCAAGATAAACTATTTCGCGATCGATTGGTGACAGAAACCAAAAGATTGACTATAAGTTATTTGCAAGGTTATTTTCCAAGCTAAAAAAGTACTCCCTCCCTAGCGGCACTGAATTGCTCGATAATTTGTTTGCCTTCGGCGATCGAAAAATCCAAGAAAGTTTGCGCCGCCACCGATAGCTGTTTGCCGTTGGGGTAAATTACATACCAATGACGTTGAATCGGAAAACCTTCAACATTGAGAATGGTCAGCAGTCCATTTTGGGTTTCTAAATCGAGGGAATGTTGAGAGAGGACAGAAAGACCCAAACCCCCAGCAATCGCTTGTTTGATCGCTTCATTACTACTGAGTTCAATTACCACGTCCACCGCAACGCGATTTTCTGCGAGAAAATGCTCGACAACTGAGCGCGTCCCCGAACCTGCTTCGCGAAAAATAAACGGTTCCGTGGCTAGTTCTTTGAGGGCAATATTGGTCTTCCCTGCCAGTGGGTGATTTGAGGGTGCGACAACCACCAGGGGATTTGCGAGGATTGGTCGCAGCTCAATGTCCAAGTCGCTAGGCGGTCTGCCTGTGAAGTACAGATCGTCTTGATTCCTGGCTAATCTGGCGAGGACACCTTCTTGATTGGTAATGTGCAAGGCTAGTTCAATATCAGGATGTTTGCGCCGAAAGGTACCGAGGAGCCGAGGCACAAAATATTTGGCAGTGGTACTAGCAACTAGATTGATGCGTCCTTGTTTTAACCCTTTGAGTTCATCGATGGCAATTTCTAGCTCGGCAAACTTTTCCGAAATAATTGCACTCGCACCCAAGACTTCCTGCCCTGCCGCCGTGAGATAGATTTGTTTGCCAAGTTGCTCGAATAGCGGCATCCCAATTGTCTGGGTGAGCCGCTTGATTTGTTGGGAAACTGTGGGTTGCGTCAGTTCGAGTTCTTCGGCGGCGCGGGTGAAACTGCCGTGTCTGGCGATCGCTTCGAGGATTTGGAGTTGATGTAGCGTCGCTTGCTTCATAGTTTTAGCCTAAAGTGGCTCAATTGAGATCGATCGATGTTTAACTTGACTGACGGTTAAGAAGAGCGAAGTCCTTGTTAAACATGGGTTTTTCGCTGCGAAAATACGCATATTTTCGCACATGTACTTATAATAAGCCACGATAACGGATAAACAGCAACATCACCGCCCAAGAACCCAAGGCAACTTTGATGGCAACGAGGACATTGAGGATCGGGATAAATCCGCCACTAACTAATGTACCTAACTCGCCGTGGGGCAATTCGACACCAGAGAGGTTAATTGCGGCGATGACGATGAAAGCGATCGCGGAGATTTTTTCCCAGGTGGCGGCGTGCCAACGCTGGTAGAGTAAATCCATCTCTTCGGTAGAGGAGGTAATTGCTACTAAGCCAATGGCGGTACCACCCGCGACACCTGCGGCAAAACCACCACCAGGGCTGAGATGTCCGCGAATGGCTAGTTCGATACTGACTAATGCGGCAATTGTCGCCCCTAGTCTGGCGAGGACGATCGAGGGTGAATCGGTAAATTGGTAGACTGTGGTGGCAGGT
>JANOPX010000344.1:0-20335 GCA_031422115.1 Chamaesiphon sp. VAR_4_metabat_408
AAACCCATCTTTGAAGGGTGCTCTCTTTCTCTAAAGATCGTGCAAATCCCCTCCTCGGAGGGGTGCCCTTCAGGGCGGGGTGGGTGAATCTCCGCTACACCACTTCTAACAACCTCCTGGAATTCATTCATTTGGGATTGGAAGGGTTTAGTTATGGTGGGCACCCACCCCGCCCTGAAGGGCACCCCTCCGAGGAGGGGATTTGCACGATCTTTAGAGAAAGAGAGCACCCTTCAAAGATGGGTTTGACTCGGAATGATAATCATGGAAAAATAGGGGACATTCTGCGGATCTACATTTTCCATCGAAATAATCCGCTCATCCTTAGCCGTCGCTCGTTCGATATACTTGGCACGGGATAATAAATCCAGACTCGCCAAGATCTGACGCACCTTGTCAAAATGACGGCGCAATTTGATGATTGCTACTGCATCAGCATTAATTAATTGGGCTTTTAATGCTTCTGGTGGTAGAGTGGCGGAGAGGACGCTAAAAATATCATTTTGATAGCATAAAGGCTGCCCCAATGCTGCTGCACAAGCCATTGGCGAAGATACCCCAGGGACGATTTCGGTGACAAATCGATCGGCTAACCGAGTAAATAGATACATAAATGAGCCGTAGAATAACGGATCGCCCACGCATAATACTACGACATCTCGGCCTGCATGGAGATGGGAAACGATCGGATCGATCGCTTTAGTATAGGCTTCTGCGGCTGCTTCTGGATCGAGAGCGCGAGGGAAATGAAAGCAGACTTCGATCTGGTTGCCCGTGAGATAAGGTGCGACAATCGATCGAGCGATACTTTCGCTACCTGTGGCTGATTGATAAGCAACTACTGGAGCCGCCTGTAATAGTCGAAAAGCTTTGAGAGTGAGTAATTCGGGGTCGCCTGGGCCAACACCGATGCCGTATAATCTACCCGTACGGATGGCTACCATTATTCTTGCTCCATTGCGAGTGCATTTACCGCCGCCGCCGCCATCGCACTACCGCCGCGTCTACCGTGGATGGTGATAAAAGGTACGCCGCGACTGTCTGCGGCGAGGGCGGCTTTGGATTCCATCGCGCCGACAAAGCCGACAGGAAAGCCGAGAATTAGGGCGGGTTTGGCTGCGCCTTCGTCGAGCATTTCTAGCAATCGGAATAGAGCTGTGGGAGCATTACCGATCGACACGATCGCACCAGCTAAATATGGTCTCCATAATTCTAGCGCGGCGGCCGATCGAGTATTTTCTAATTTAGCTGCTAAATCTATTACGCCCTCATCGCGCAGGGTACAAATTACTTGATTGTTTACGGGCAATCTTTTTCGTGTCACGCCATCGGCTACCATCCAAGCGTCGCACAAAATCGGTGCGCCATTTGCCAGTGCTGCTCTACCAATTGCCACAGCATCATCGGTATAATCCAAGTCGCCCGCGATATCTACCATCCCACAAGCATGAATCAACCGCACGGCTACTTTACTCATGTCTGCTGAGAATCGCTCCAAATCTGCCTCCGCTCGAATCGTGGCAAAAGATTGACGATAAATTTCCGCCCCATCTCGAATATAGTCGAGTGGTCGTCGAACGGTAGAATTAGAGGGCATTTGATTTTGGATTTTGGATTTTGGATTGAAATGGCACTTGCATCGCTGGTGGGGAGGGTGGGTTTGAATGAATCTTTAGTAGGAGCGGCATTGATTTCATAAACCCGCCCCTACAGATCCCTGACCCCTGACCCCTGAAAACGATCGGTAAATGCGCGAAATGATTCGGTGGGGCTGGTACGATGGTGGTGATATGCGGTGATGAGATGTTCAACCTGGATCGGTACATCCGCCGCTTTTAGATTATCGCTTATTACCCGCCCAAATTTGTCTGTACCCCCACTCACACAGAGTCGATAGCTTCCATCTCGATCGGTTTCTGAGTACCCCCACAGGGCGATATCAGCTCGATCGTGTTGAGCGCAGGATTTCTCGCAACCGCTAAAATGGATATTTATCGATCGATCTAATGTCAGTTTAGCTGCTAAATGTTCGCTCAAAGCGATCGCGTCACCCTGAGTATCTGTAGCTGAAAATTGACAACCACTCGTACCCGCACAGGCTCTGAGTAGACTACTCGGATGATTGGCTGTCTGCACCAAACCCAAATCTCTAACTAATCCCTGCACTGTAACTAAATCTGACTCAGGGATATCGGGAATAATAATATTTTGCCAAGGGGTGAGCCGAATGCTACCACTTCCATATTCAGTGGCGACAGATCCTAACCCGCGTATTTGCGATCGAGTCCATCTACCCAATGGTAATACTACCCCAAGATAATATCGGTCGATTTGCCTTTGTCTATATACGCCCAAATGAGGGCAAATATCCACCTTCAATTCTGACTCCAAACCGAGGTTTTTAAAAATAAAACGGCTAGAACCGTCGAATTCCCGTTGCACAATCTCGCCAAACTCCGTCAAACCCCACTGATGGATGACATCACGCAACCGAGGTTTGCGCCGACTATCTCCACCCAATAATTTAATCCCTTGACGATAACTATGAGCGATCGCGGCCAACATTGGCAAACATTCCGCCCATGATAATCTTACCCCGACATCAACCGGGGCATCACCGCGATCGCCGATCGCCAAATGGAGACTAAACTCATCAGTCGTTGGCGTAGCCTCTCCCTTGGAGCATCGAGCCAGTAGGGTAATATCATTAGGTCGATCGATGATGCTCACACTCCCACCACCATCAAAACCCACACTAAACTTATTCGACAAAGCCCCCAATTCGGGATGCTCGGTGAGATACTGATGCCAAGCTTCAGCCAATGGACGAACATCGATATATTCAGACTCATCTATTCCAGCAGTTGGACTGAGCATAATATTCCGAATCCCATCGATCGTACTATTACTCGCCGCCAAAGCACAATCCGCCAACTGAGCTAATAATCCCTCATCCAAATCTCGCGCAAGTCCCCGAAGCTGAAGATTGGCGCGATTTGTCACCTGAATATATTCTATGTCGATCGTGTCGAGTAGCTCGGCTACGGCTGCACACTGAAACCCATTCAGCACCCCACCAGGAATCCGCAACCGAGTCAATAACCCATCACGAGCAACAGCCGGATGATAAATATCTGGACAAATAGAGTGTTCTTTCACAGACACTAATTTTAACTTCCTTCCCATGCGACGTGAGAAATAAATGGATTGAGCCTCGATTTGGTACGGTGTTCTGACTCGAAGTATTAGCTTCATCACAGTTGCGGCACAGTCTTGGATTTTTACCAAACTTTCCCGACCCTAAGTTAGACCAATGTACCACGAGTTTTGTGAGGCGAGCGCGGATTACCCCTAGTCATTTACGCGCCAAGGATTTTCTACCTACAAGCAGCTACGCCAACATTTGTCGATCGGGGAACAATTGGGAGCGGGTGCCACGTCAATCGGGTGGTGAGTGCCGAAACTGGAAATTAGCGTAAAAAACTACCCTAAATCCAAAATTCAGGCTAGAATTGCGTTTGGTGTGAGTCAGTTTAAAGATAACGAGTAAAATATATGTATCCTAGTACCGTAACCCTCGATCGACCCATTGCTACGACTACTTCAGGGCAAGCGCAGCAAATCGCCAAATTGAACAAAGCCTTGTATCAAGCAGCTCATCAACAGAAATTTCTCGATCTCCAAGCCGAAGTCGATACCCTCCTATCCCAATTGCAATCCCTTCAGCAAGTAAGTATTTAAGGGATAAGGATTTAATAACACGCATATCCGTAGGCTGGGTAGCAGCCCGCGTTGGCGTAGCCTTTTTGCTGGGGCAAACGCTACGCAAACGGAACGAAATAACCCAACGTCCCCAGAGTGTTTGGTTAGCCAGCGACTGAAGTCGCGGCTAGTGATGCAAAGTCCGCCTGTCTTGAAAAGGTGCTCTACTTGGGGAGACCCCAAGTAGAGCACTTTTCGCTACGCGGACTGATATATGTTAGCAAAAAGCGTATTGCCCCTTTACGAGGCTTGCTCTTGCTCCCTCCCCTTTGCAAGGGGAGGGCTGGGGAGGGGTAAAGGGACTACGATCGTTCGAGCGAATTGGCGGATATTCTAGTGGAGAGGGTGGGTTTTGGTTGAGGCTGATTGCACCATCGCAACTGCTAGCATAAACCCACCCCTACGACTCACCCCTACGACCATGAAAAATTGTTTCTACTCTCGATGAACTAGAGTTGGAGTAGCTTGAGCTGTCGGTACGAGTAAAATCTCACTGATATTAACGTGAGCTGGGCGAGTGATGCAAAATAGCATCGTTTCGGCAATGTCGATCGCCGTTAGAGGCACGAGTCCCTGATATACTGTAGCGGCGCGGGTGCTATCCCCATGAAACCGCACGGTGCTAAACTCTGTATCTACTAAACCAGGATCGATCGATGTAACGCGCACTTTGGTACCGAGTAGATCTATTTTTAGCCCTTCAGAGATCGATCTCACCGCCGCTTTTGTCCCACAATAGACATTACCATTTGGGTACGTCTGATGTCCGGCGATCGAACCAATATTTACCACATGACCATTATCCCTGGCTACCATCCCTGGAACTATCGCTCTAGTGACGTACAGTAGCCCCTTAATATTCGTATCGATCATTTCCTCCCAATCGGCAATTTCCCCCTCGTAGAGTTTATTTAAACCGCGACTCAGGCCAGCATTATTGACGAGGATATCGACAGATGACCATTCAGTCGGCAAATTAGCTAGAGCTGATTGTAGCTTGAGTCGATCGCACACATCAACGGTCAAAGTATGTAGATTGACTGGATCTATCCCCAACCCTACCAACTCCGCCACCAGAGCCGCCAACCGCTCCCCCCGTCGAGCCAATAAGATTAGTCTCGCCCCCTCGCCCGCAAACAACCGCGCACAAGCCGCACCAATCCCACTACTAGCACCAGTAATCAGAATAATCTTATCGAGTAATGACGGCATGACGTTTAGAAATCAAATTATTAAAGAAATTTTAACAAATCCCTAGATCCCACTCATCGACTAATGTTAGGATTAGCTCAATAAATGTTAACAAAACGGTATAGAGTTCGCATCCAAACTCATAATTACCATTTTAGGTGCCGATAGAGCGGTGTCTGAATTGCTACGAGCGACTACTGAACCATATAATTTCTGGAGATCTGAGCCTCTACATGACTTTATCGATCGACACAACTACAGCTACCACACTGTCCCCGGATCTCAAACTCAAAGACATCCTCGCCACTCTCCCCAAGGAAATTTTCCGCAAGGATGCTGGCAAAGCTTGGAAACAAGCACTCACCACAGTGGTATCTGTCACCCTCGGTTATGTAGCCCTAGCCTACTCCCCTTGGTACCTCTTACCCCTAGCATGGATATTCACAGGTACAGCACTGACTGGCTGTTTTGTAATCGGCCATGATTGCGCCCATCGCTCTTTTTCCAATAGTCGGAAAGTAAATGATATAGTGGGGCATCTGTTCATGTTGACCCTGATCTATCCTTTCCACGGCTGGAGATATGGACATGCTCAACACCACAAGCATACCAATAAAATGGAAGTGGATAATGCTTGGCAACCCTGGAGAGCAGAAGCTTATGCTGGCGCACCTGCTTGGTTACAAGTGGTATATCAAGCTATGCGCGGACGTTTATGGTGGTTGGCATCCTTACCACATTGGGCAGCAGTCCACTTTGACTGGCGCAAGTTCCCTGAAGGTAAAACTAGAGATGATGTCAAATTTTCGGCACTGGTAGTTATTATCGGTGCGGCGATTGTTTTCCCAATTATCATTGCTACTACAGGCATTTGGGGATTCGCCAAATTTTGGGTCATTCCTTGGTTAGTGTATCATTTCTGGATGAGTACCTTCACGATCGTCCACCACACGGCACCGGATGTTCCTTTCAATCCTGCTGATGAGTGGCAAGAAGCGATCGCTCAATTATCTGGTACAGTCCATTGTGACTACCCTCGTTGGGTTGAAGTTCTCTGTCACGATATCAATGTCCATATTCCCCATCATATCTCTACTGCCATTCCTTCTTACCGATTGCGTGAAGCTCACGCCATCATCAAAGAGAAGTGGGGCGAGCATATCAAGGAACGTACATTCAATTGGGAGCTAATGAAAGAAATCACTGATAAATGTCATATCTACGAAGAGACAGAGTTTTATCAAACCTTCGACGATTATTACGCGAATAACTAGCATTAGCTAAATTTACAAATATGATAAGGTGGGCATTTGCTCACCTTATTTATTAGGCGTTATTTTGGGTACTGCGGGGTGAACTAAATCATGAGTTGACATGAGCGGATCGACAGGTTACATTAGAAATATCCATAAGTTTGCCTGCGAGTTTCCTATGTAATTCCTCACCTGTTCGCTAAATTTAGTAATTAGATTGTCAGCATCAGCTTCACTTAGACGCTGAGAGTTGCTGATGTAAATGTTTAATTATGAATCTGTAGCTCCAAGTTAGGTCTTATTATACCTTGAGAGGGAAACTCAAATGTCGATCCAAAAGTATCCACGAACGCCACATATTGAGGGTTCGCGGGAGCAACCTGGGGATGAAGATTTAGACAGCATACCATTCAGCCAGATTGCGAATGAGTATGTGGTAATAGAGGAAAAAGTCGATGGCGCAAATGCGGCAATTAGTTTTGATGCTAATGGACAATTGTTGTTGCAAAGTCGCGGGCACTATTTAACTGGTGGTAGTCGCGAACGGCATTTTAATCTATTCAAACAATGGGCGAATAGCCATTATGCCGCACTATGGGATGTTTTGGGCGATCGATATATCTTATACGGTGAATGGTTGTATGCCAAGCATACGATTTTTTACGATCGATTGTCTCATTACTTTCTAGAATACGATCTACTCGATCGCGTAGCGTCGGCTCTGCCGAATCGATCTTGCGGTCACTTCCTCAGTACGGCGGCGCGGAAAGAGTTATTGTCAGGATTGCCATTAGCCTCAGTACCAGTGCTGCTAGAGGGCAAATTGCAGTCGCACAAACAACTAATTGGTCTATTACAACAGTCCCATTTTATTCAAACCGGACATATTGATAGGTTGTACCAGCTTTGTCTAGAGCAGGGTTTGGATCCAGATCGATCGATCCAACAAACCAATCAAAGTTTGTTGATGGAAGGATTGTATATCAAAGTAGAAACTCCTAAATTAACAGTAGCGCGATATAAGTACGTTCGTCCTGACTTTTTGACAACAATTTTGCAGTCTGATAGTCATTGGCTGAGTCGTCCAATTATCCCCAATCAGTTGCAAGATGGTGTCAATTTATTTGGGGTGAATTAAAAGATCCGTAGGGGCTAGCTAGCGACTAAAGTCGCCGCTAGTGATGCAAAGTCCGCCTACGCGGACTGGTCTTAAAACTTAATACCGTATTGCATAAGGGCGGGTTTAGCTAATAATTATCTTCACGATCGAGAATTTATTCAAAACTTGCCCTCCTCACCAACAAATCAAAAGCTATATCCGTTGGCAAAGTCTAACGTAGGTAATCAATAAACCAGCATAAAATATCGAACAAAGATAATGAATACAATAATTATAGATTCACTATGGACATTTCCCGATTGTCCTGTCGCAAAAGATCTATCCATAAATTGGACGGCAATTTTAGAACGCTTCCCCTGTTTGCAAGACTTGGCAAAATGCGAACAGAACCCACTCTATCATGCAGAAGGAAATGTCTGGATTCATACAAAATTAGTCTGTGAAGCACTTGTCTCGCTGATAGATTGGCAAGTGATGAATATAGAAGAGCGATCGATCTTATTTGCCGCTGCACTATTTCACGATATCGCCAAACCACATTCTACTCAAGTAACTGAGGATGGCGATATTACTGCCAAGGGGCATGTAAATTTGGGTGCGCGGATGGTGCGGGAGGTTTTGAAAGATTTGCACACACCATTTTCGATTCGAGAATCGATAGTTGCAATCGTTCAATATGGAAGTTTACCATTATGGTTTTGGGATAAGTCGCAACCATTGAAATCGATTATTCGGGCGAGTCAATTGGTTCGATGCGATTGGTTGGCGATGATGGCTGAAGCAGATGTACGCGGGAGAATTTGTGAAGATGGCGATAGGTTATTAGAAACGATCGAGTTCTTTCGCGAGTTTTGTCGAGAGCATAATTGTTTCGATCTCCGTTATCCATTTGCTTCCGATCGCAGTCGGTTTATCTACTTTCATAAAGAGGATAGCGATCCTACTTATGCGGCTTATGATGATACTCGCATGGAAGTTATTTTGATGTGTGCTTTGCCCGGTACTGGTAAGGATTATTGGATCCAACAAAATCATCCAGACTTACCAGTTGTATCACTCGACAAATTGCGCCAGAGTATGGGTATTTTGCCGACAGACGAACAGGGCGAAGTTATTCGATCGGCTCGAAATCTTGCCAAAGGATATCTTCAAGCTCAGACCCCATTTATCTGGAATGCAACTAATATCGTTCGATCGACTAGAGCGGGTTTGATTCGGTTATTTGCTGACTATCATGCTCGAACTCGGATCGTTTATCTAGAACTACCGATCGATCGAGTATTAGCCCAAAATAGCGATCGTCAAGCTCAAGTTCCTCGTGCGGTAATTTATCGCTATCACGACAGGTTGCAAATTCCAGACATTACAGAAGCCGATCGAGTGGATTATTTTGTGGAGGTTTAAAACCCGATGATTAAAGCTGAATCTATGGATGATTTAATTTGAGGATAGTCACTAAAATTCAGGGTAGGGGCATTTCATGAATTGCCCATACCCTGAATTTTAGATCTAGATTCATTTATCCCCAGCCAATCGCTGTTTTGCTTGTTGCCAGAGGATTTCCAATTCGTCGATCGAATAGTTGCTCAATGGCTTGTCTATATATTTCTCCATCTGTTTAATT
Source organism: Chamaesiphon sp. VAR_4_metabat_408 (assembly GCA_031422115.1). Classification (GTDB taxonomy): domain Bacteria; phylum Cyanobacteriota; class Cyanobacteriia; order Cyanobacteriales; family Chamaesiphonaceae; genus Chamaesiphon. The sequence continues at coordinate 8,951 of JANOPX010000344.1, forward strand.
CGATCGACAAACCGTTGATTGGTACCGCTCAATCCTCGTTCTGGATCGAGTTTATACCAGCGTGCCAAATTAACCACCGTAAATAATAGATCGCCCAATTCAGATTCCTGATGAGCCTTATCCGTCGTTGCTAATGCCTCCTTAAATTCCCCCAGCTCCTCATTAAACTTATCCCACACACCATCCACACTTTCCCACTCAAAGCCGACAGATGCAGCTCGGTGGGAGATTTTTGCAGCAGCAATTAGAGGTGGTAATTTTTCGTTGTAGTCATTCAGCCTGTCGCTCAATAAATCTGTAGTTTGACCCTTCTCCGCTGCTTTAATTTCCTCCCAGTTAGCACGAACTTCCTCCACCCCCGCAACTTTTTTATCCTCAAACACATGAGGATGACGGCGAATCATCTTCTCGGTAATCGCGGTAGCAATATCTTCCAGGGTAAATTCCCCCGCTTCGGTGGCTAACTGTGCCTGTAAAACTACCTGCAATAGTAAATCCCCCAACTCGGAAACAATCGCCGCTCGATCGCCACTCCGAATCGCGTACACGGTCTCATAAGCCTCCTCGATGATGTATGGAGTCAAACTCGCTGATGTCTGCGCCAAATCCCAAGGACACCCTCGATCGGGATCCCTGAGTGTGGCGACAACATCGATTAATCCTTGGACTGCGGTCAGAATTGGCGTAGAATCGGTATTTGTCATGGCTGCAACAATTATTTTGCTTTGGGAGTCACTTATGCTATAGTAGAAATTGTATGCGGATATGGCGGAATTGGTAGACGCGCCAGATTTAGGTTCTGGTTTCGCAAGAAGTGAAGGTTCGATTCCTTTTATCCGCACTAAACCGAAAAACCACTCAACCTATTTAGGTCGGGTGGTTTTGTGCTAGATATTTAGGAACGAGGATCTAATAATATACACATCTGTAGGTTGGGTAGCAGCCCGCGTAACCGAGAGCCTTTTTGCTGAGGCAAACGCTACGCGAACGCCCCGAAATAACCCAACCTACCCAAGTTATTAAATCTTCATTCCTTAGATACTACCCACGATCGACATCTCGATTCTCCAAAGGAGAGGCTACGCCAACGAATTCTGGCGATTGAGTGCCGAGATAACTATCCCAAAAAGTGAAGTATAGCCCATAATGAAGTGCATACTGACCATGGTGAATGGCATGATGAGCTGGGCCTGTAAACCAACGACTGCACCAGTGATGGGGAAAATTGGCGGGTAGTTTGTCGATGCCCAGATGATTGACGACTGCCCAGATTGTCATCGTACTCAAAATCGCGACGATCGTAATCCAATGTAACGGTAGCACGAATACAATCCAGACCAGAAATAACAATTGGGCGATCGATTCGAGTGGATCGAAGGCAAATGAAGTCCAAGGTGTAGCTGGGCGCGACAAATGATGTCCTCGATGCCACCAGCGAAATAATAATCGGTGGTGAAATAGTCGATGGAGAAAATAGAAGTAAGTATCTTGTAAAACGATCGCCATAATATAACTAACGCCCAAATACCAGAGTGGGTACTGGTGGATGTCAAAATACAAGCGCGTTAGCCCCGCATCAGATGCCGCCAAAATCGATGCTGCGCCAAGGGCAAAGACGATCGACGAGAGTACTGAGAGTTTGATATCATGTGCGATCGAATCCCAATCTGGCGCAGTCTTGGGAGTGTGAGCAAAAATCCGCTCCAACAATAGATGGGTTCCCCCTGCAAAGATAAAATATCGGGCGAGGATAATCCCAAATAAGGCGAATCCGTAAAACTCAAACGATCGATCGAGCAACACAATTACCCCCAATGGTATTAAATCTAACTGTCATTAAGTGACGTAATATCTTTACAATAGACTAATTTTTCCAGTACTCTCTCTATTAAAAGCTGGATTTGGATATCTGTCGATCGATAGAAGGCATCGATTTTGACAACTGCCAAACAATTGGATCTACATCTAAATGTAACTTGTTTGAGCATGTGTCCACAGATAGTGCCCTGGTAGCTTGCCGGATGTAACTACGATTCGGGAAATTTTTCTCGTCACACCAGGGACTTTTGAACTAACACTAGAGAGAAGGTAGAAAAGTACAATGGAAGTGAAAGCAGTAGAAAAATGTATTTTGGTACTGGCGGCGGATCCTCGAAGTACCGATCGACTAGAATTGGAACGAGAAGCAGCAACGATCTGGAAAGAGTTGCAAGCGGGCGAACCGGGCAGAGATTATGAAGTACGCATCGAGCAAGGCACAAAAATTGAAGATGTCGCTCGGTACCTGGTGGAATATCAACCTACCATCGTCCATATCGTCGGACATGGAAGTGCTACAGGCGAAATGTTCCTCAAGAATGCTCTCAACCAAACCCAGGTAGTCGAGCCATCAGCCTTCGCTAGATTGTTTGCTACAGGAGAGCGAAAGGTCGATTGTGTAGTACTCAATAGCTGCTTTTCACTGGAAATGGCTGATGAATTGGTATCACATGTCCGCTGTACGATCGGCATCGACGAAGAAATCGACGATCGATCTGCCACCTTTATCGGCGAGTTTTATCGAGAACTAGGGACGGGAAAAGCTTATTACCAAGCCTTTGAACGCGGACGTACCCAGATCGAATCAGATTTCGATGTACCTAGTTTTATCAGCCGAGATCGGACGATTTTCGATCTGCCGACAAATATGCGCGAGCAGACAATCCGTAACATCCAGGCCGATCTCGATCGAAGTAACCAGCCCGAACTAGAATCTGCACCATCGACAATTTTATACCCATTGTGGTACGGCACCAACCGCAAACCGATCGATCCAAGTAATCTCAATCGCGGGTTTTCTGGGGAGCAAGACGATCGAATTCACTATGGCTCCTGTCAAGTATCAGTCCCCAAAGCCCATCAAATTGGCTCGACTAGCTCCGAGTGGTGGAAAGATTTATTTGGTACAGCCGATGGACTCAAGCTCCTCAATACAGCAGATTGGAACCAACCTCGAACTATCCTCACCGAGATGATGCCCGCAAATTTCTGGGCGGATTTGCAACATACCTTGAAGCACCGAGATCCAGACGAGCGGATGGCATTAGTATTTATCCATGACTTCAATGTCAGCTTTGAAGAAGCAGCTCTAAGTGCCGCTCAAATTGGCTGCGATCTGGGATTACCAGGGCTAACAGCCTTTTATAGTTGGCCATCCCAAGGTAGTCTGAGGGGATATTCTGCCGACGAAGACAGTATCCAAGCCAGCGAAGAACATATTGCCAAATTCCTGACTGATTTTGTGACTGAATCCAACGCCGAACGGGTGCATATCGTCGCTCATAGTATGGGAAATCGGGGATTGTTGCGATCGCTCCAACGAGTCACAACTCAATTTCAGGGGCGAAATCAGCCACCATTCGGTCAAATCTTTCTGACTGCACCAGATGAAGATCCGAATATATTCCGCAATCTAGCTCCGGCTTGTCAAGCTCTCGCCGAGCGGACTACTTTATATGTTTCAGGCGCAGGGCAAGCTTTGTCTACCACTAGCTTTAGCCACAAGCGAGATTTCTTTGGCTATATGCCATCCCTTACCCTCGTCCCTGGAGTAGATACAGTGGACGTTTCGAGGATCGACCTCAGTTTGTTGGGGCATGGTTATTACCCTGAAGTCCGCCCTCTCTTGGAGGATATGTATGACTTGCTCTTAGAAGGTACGGCTCCAGATCGACGGTTTGGGTTGCGGAAGATCGAAACTGAACCTCAAAGGTATTGGGCGATTGGGAAGTAGTCATTCGGATTTTGGATTTTGGATTTTGGATTTTGGATTGTCCCCACAGATGAATCTGGGGGCTTGTAAATGAGGAATAATCTTGTTTGTCTCCACGAATAAATTCGGGGGCTTGTAACGGATCTTATTCTGGTTATGCAATCGAGGAGGTTGTGGGGGTGGATTTGGGCATCGATGGGTTCGTCGATCTCCAAATCTTTTGGTAGAAAGTAATACAATTGACAGCGTTAAAAGCCGATCTAGTGTTTAATACTTTAAATCACCACCAACTGTCTATAAATCTGCTTGCCTGAGTAGATTGGGCTTAATTCGCTACTAATTGTCAACTGACACAACCATGTTCGACACCAACGAAGACCGCCAAACTGCATATCAACAGCTAGTTCAAGCATTGCTCAACTGTCCCCAGAACACGGAAGACCGAGTTTTGGCTGCTAATCCCGATTTAGTAAATGAGGGGCTGGTAAAGGCGTTGCGAGAGACTGCTGAGGCAAAGATCGATCCAAACGACAGATCGGAATCAGAAACGATCGAATGGTTGTTTAATTTTGCCGACCAATTATCCCAAAAGTTAGGCGGGGAGAGAGCTGGTGAAGATTATCAGCGATTTGCGACAGATTTATTACAAGTGGTTGCAGACAGTCAAGCGGATAGTGGGGTAATTCATCAATTTCTGCACGAACATCTTACTTATCTCACCGAACAATTGTTGGCGATCTTACCCCATCAGGTTAAGACATTATTAGAGCAAGAAGACAATCTAGAATGGAAATTTCATATTGCATCAACAGTAGGTAATCTGGGAAATGAACTGCAACAGTTTCCGAGTGGCAATAGAACGATTAATCTAGAACTGGCGATCTGTTGTTATGGTCGAGCGTTATTGATATTAACACAGGCAGACTTTCCGATCGAATGGGCGACAACTGAAAATAATCGAGCGAGTGCTTATAGCGATCGAATTGAGGGCAATAGATCCGCAAATTTGGAATCGGCAATCGCTGGGTACGACCGCGCATTATTAGTATTAACACAGGCAGACTTTCCGATCGAATGGGCGACAACTGAAAACAATCGGGCGAGTGCTTATAACGATCGAATTGAGGGCGATAGATCGGCAAATTTGGAGTCGGCAATTGCTGGATACGATCGCGCATTATTAGTACTAACTCAGGCAGATTACCCCACTGAATGGGCAACAACAGAAGGTAATCGCGCCAAAGCCTATAACGATGCGCTCGAAGAGAAAATAAGTCAACAAGCTAAATTAGACGACAGGGTAACTGTCAGTGAAACTCTTTACCCATCGTCAATTAAGCCAGCCGTAAATCCGCCGCTAGAATTGATGCAGGAGCAAATAGATCCACCAGTAAATCTGCCGCTAGAATTGACGCAGGAGAAACTAGATCTAACAGAAGAAATCGAAATATCTAACCCCAATGAAGAACGTCAAACTGCATATACAGAGCTAATTAAAATCTTACTAGAATGCCCTCATGGTGATGAATATCGAGTGCTAGCAGCTCATCCCGAATTAGTTGATGAAGGATTGGTAATGGCATTGGTTGATGCCGCCGAGCTGAAAGCTAATAGCCCCGATACAGATACGATCGCCACCATGCAGTGGTTAGTCAATTTTGCCGAACAATTGGCGGGGAAATTGGGTTTTGAAGTTGATGATGTGGCAGAAATGGAGCGAGAGGAAAGCGAATATATCGAATTCTCGATCGATCTATTACAAACAGTTGCTAATAGTGAAGGTCATGTTAATGTCGTTCATCAATTTCTTGACGAACGTCTCGATTATCTCACGCCCACATTACTCGCTACTTTTCCAAACTTGATCGAGACACTACTAGAGCGAGAAGAAGATCCAGAACGCCAACATTATATCATTTCAACATTATACAATTTGTCGATCGATCTGAGTGAATTTCCGCGAGGAGATCGATCGGTCGTGCTTCAGTTATCTATTATTTGTCAAGAGCGATTTTTGTCAGTCATCACCCAGGCGGCAGAAATCGCCCAGCAGAAAGAACAAAAAGAGCTTAAACTATCGAACCAGGTTGAAGCAGAGAGTACTAAAAATTTAGATTTACACGAAAATGATTATTGGCATGTTTTTATCGAGTTATTCCAAACAGTTGCCGATAGTGCAGGCGACGGGAAATTAGTCCATCAATTTCTTGATGAAAAGATCGATTATCTAGATGCCAACTTATTGGATTTATTCCCAGGATTTATTGAAAAGTTATTTGCTCAAATAAACAATACCGACACGATCTTGCAGACAGCAGCGTGGTTTGAGAGTTTGGCGGTGGATTTCAATAGATATCCCAGAGGGAATCGATCGATCGTCCTCGGATTGGGTATCGCCTGTCACGAGCAAGCCTTGTCAGCGCGAATCGATTGTGAGAAATCGATCGAAGATGGGAAAAACATCGAAGCATCTCAAAATACTGAGATCGAAATTGATGATGGCGATAATTGGGGCTTCTTTGTAGAGCTATTTAAAGTCGCCCTAAATAGCCAAGGGAATGAAAAAATCGTCCATCAATTCCTCGAAAAATATCTGACTCATCTCAATCCCGCATTCGTAGCCCTCTTCCCCAGATTTCTAAATAAGTTATTTAGTGCATTCGATGATGCTGAAACAACAGCGATCGTCGCCGCACAATTTAATAGCTTGGCAGTAGATCTAGAAACATTTCCTAGTGGTAATCGATCGACAAATCTAGAACTAGCGATCGCCTGTTACGAACACATCCTATTAGAATATAGTCGCGATAAATTCCCAGTTGAATGGGCAAGAACTAATCTAAATCTAGCCAATGCCTATCGAAATAGAATTAAAGGTGAAGAATCGAAGAATTTAGAATTTGCAACTGCTGGATATGAAGCTGCTCTGCTCGTTTACACCCAGGCGGATTTCCCCCATGAGCGATCGCAGATTCAAACAAACCTAGAAAATGTTCGCACCGAGCAAATGGAGATCGATACTTCATCTGAGAGTATTCAACCACAATTGGCCGATCGAGAATCGGCAATTGATTGGTACGATCGCGTTTTAGCCCTGTATACGCGATCGGAAAATCCACTCGATTGGGCGACGACGATCGAAAACCTGGCAATTCTCCATACAGGCAAAAAAGATCGATTTGCGATCGATCTCTATCATCAAGCTCTCCAAGTATTTACCCCAACAAACTTCCCACTCAAAGCATTCAACGTCAGTCATAGTTTAGGGCAGATTCATTTCAAGCAAGGAGAATGGCAACTCGCGATCGATGCCTATAAAATCGCGATGAAATCTGTGGAAACTTCCCAGATTTCGATCTGCAACAAACAGACAGCAGAAGATGCACTCTACATCTACGAAAAGGCGATTCAGTGCGCCATCAACCTGGGTAACTATCCCAAAGCCATTGAATATACCGAACGCAGTCGTAGCCGCCAAATCGTAGAGCTGACGAGCACAACCCATGTGAGTGCTGACATGCCCGCAGAGATTGCCGCTCATCTCGCCGAATACAAAGATCTCAACCAGCAGATTCAAGCTGTGCGGGAGCCAGAAAAAGCAACTCCAGCTACCCGCAACGCCGCCAGTCTCAGCCATGACGCAGACAAGATCGTCGATTTAGAAAGTCAAAAAAATGCGATCTATCTCAAAATCCGCAGTTTAGCTCCAGAAATTGCCGCTCAAATCGCTGTAGAACCGATCGACTTCAATACTATCCAAAAACTAATTCCCACAGCTCACACAGCCATCCTCACCTGCTACAGTACCGTTGAAGACACCTACATCTTCATCATCAAACAGACTGGAGTAACCCTGCATACTTGCAAAAATCGAGGCTGGCAAAAATTCCAGAAGTGGATTCAAACCGCCTGGATTAACCCCTACCACCAAGACTTCTCCACTTGGAAACAAACCTTTCCGCGATTACTCCACAATATCGCCGATCGACTCCAAATTGATACCCTCATCGATCGACATCTCACCGACATTACCGAATTAATCGTCACCCCCCACCTCAACCTCCAGCAAATCCCCTTTGCCGCTCTACCCATCATCGGCTCAGACGATCTCCTCGGTGACAAATTCACCATCCGCACCATCCCTAGCTGTCAAATGCTCCAGCATCCAGCTACCACCAGCCACATCACAGATATTGATGATAGCTCACCCAGCGACGTACTCATGGGCGAGCATTATGCCCATCCCGCTGAAGTATTCCGCTCTACTAGCGAAAACTCAATCCCTACAACGACACCCATCAATGGCTTTCGCTACATCAGCCCCAGCTCCATCCAAAACACCCTTTGGAGCGTCGATGACTTTGTTGCCGCCATCTTCAATCACCTTTATCATCAACAGCGACAAACAGGAGTCAATCGCGCCACCTCGCTCCAAACCGCCCAACTAAAACTGAAAAATCTCACAGTAGCTCAATTGCACGACATTTACTATCCTAAAGCGATCGAGTATCTCACTCAACACAATCCCACCCTATTACCCAATCTCGAAGCACATGTAAAAGCATACTGTGAAACCGAGCATCCCTTCACCCATCCCTATTACTGGGCTGCTTTCACCATTCAAGGCATGACTTAAAAATATTGAGACTGTAGGGGCGGTTTTAGCTAATAATCCAAGCCTCACCAATAAATTAACGTACAAAACAAAGCCCTCCTCACTAGGATTTGGTACCAATACATAAGGACTAATAAGAGTAAATCAAGGGTACCTACAAGGGGCACATCTACACAATTAACCTGTAGCAGGGTGGATTAGTTGTCATTAGAGCAATTAATAACGCTCCTTGAAATCCAGAGTAGGGGCAATTCATGAATTGCCCCTACTCTGGATTTCAAGGAAGTTGACAACAGGCTCTCGGTTACGGGGGCACCCCTAGACATAAAAAACGCCGCTTGTGGGCACCCTAGATCTATACTAAGCAATAGTGTATTTCAACTGGTGCAAGATGTGAGTAAATGAACCTTCTTTTTTTTCCATTCCTTGGATTCGATCGATCCAAACTCCAACAGCGATTAGCCGGGAAAACTATCCTCATCACCGGAGCTAGTTATGGAATTGGCGAGTGTCTCACCGAAATATTAGCCCAGCCAAAAGTCCATTTACTACTCGTAGCGCGATCGGCAGATAAACTAATAGAAGTGAAAAATAGAGTCGAAGCTAGGGGAGGTGTAGCTGATATTTTTCCATGCAATTTAACTAATGTTGATGAAGTTAATACCTTACTCGAAACACTGCATCAGCTCCCCAACGGGATCGATATTTTTGTTAATAATGCTGGAAAATCGATTCGTCGATCGATCTTTGATTCACTCGACAGGTTGCATGATTTTAACCGCACCATGAATCTAAATTACTTTGCACCAGTCCAACTAACTCTTTCGCTAATCCCAATTTTAGTCGCTCGAAAAGGGCATATTATAAATATCTCTGCGGTAAATGTGCTGCTAATACCCGCCCCAAAATGGGCCGCCTATCAAGCATCAAAAACTGCATTCGACCAATGGTTTCGGAGTGTTTCGCCAGAATTGAATGCCCGCGAGGTGAGTACAACATCGATTTATCTCCCACTAGTAAGAACGAGAATGATCGCGCCGACAAAAGAGTATGACAACATCCCCGCAATGCAACCCAATGATGTCGCCAAACTCATCTGCAAAGCAATAAACTCACGCCAGCGGACTTATGCCCCCTGGTGGCTGATCTGGGGTCAACTGGCATCGATATTATGGCGATCGCAATGGGAATCCATCGTCACTAATCGATTGAAATAACCATTTTGCAGACATCATGTTTAAACTAATCGGGCAACTTTACCAGACAAAATTATTCACTATAGTTAGATTAATCCGGCTGATTGAAGCCCTAATGACTACGGGAATTAATCTCATGGCAATATTACGCATCACTGCTAAATTGCACCCAGATCGAATTGCCATTATCGATGAACGCCACAGGTTGAGTTATGCCGAACTATGGCAACAAGCCGAATCCTTAGCCCTAGCATTGCATGTCAACTATGGCATTCAGCATAAACAAAAAGTAGCGATCGCTTGCAGAAATCACGCATCGGCAATTAAATCGATCTTTGCTTTCTCCAGATTGGGTACCCATGTATTTCTACTCAATCCTGAGATGAGTTCAGAACAGATTGTGGCATTAGCAGCCAGTCACCAATTTGACTTCTATATTTACGACGAACAAATTGCCCAGATATTTACGCACCCATTATTCAGTCAAAAATGTCTTCCAGCCTACCATCAGACAAACGATTCGATCGATAGAATATCATCCCATCCACTCCAACCAGTACGACTAAAAAAAGTCAAAACCGGAAATATTGTCGTCATGACAGGTGGTACCACAGGGCAACCCAAATCCGCCGTTCGTAAACCTTCAATCCTCAATTTTCTCCCACCATTTTTCGCCCTCCTAACTCAGGTGCATCTCGACAGATATAAATCTGTCTACATCGCCACACCCATTTATCATGGTTTTGGCGTAGCCTCTCTATTCATCGGTGTCGCCCTAGGATCGACGATGTATTTTACCAGCCGATTTAAAGCCGAACGTGCTTGCGAACTAATCGAACAGGAGCGCGTCGAGGTGGTCGTCCTAGTACCCCTAATGCTGCAACGGATGCTCCAGCTCAATTCCGGTGCTCTAGCCTCCCTCCAGTGCATTGTCACGGGCGGTGCGTTGCTAAATCCCGTGCTAGTACAAGATACATTCGAGCGGGTTAGGGCGATCCTATTCAATCTGTATGGCACTTCGGAAGCAGGTTTTTGTATCATGGCAACAGCAGATATATTAGCCCAGAAACCAGGCTCGATTGGTAAACCCGTTCGCGGCGTGCAAACCAAAGTCGTCGATAATATGGAGCGAATCCTAGGCGCAAATACCATCGGGCGGCTCTGTATTCGTAGTGCTTGGACTACGAGCAAGAAAAATTGGATTGAAACGGGAGATCTTGCCTATCGAGATCTCGACGGCGACTTGTTTCTCTGCGGTCGAGTCGATGATATGATTGTCTCCGGCGGCGAAAATGTCTATCCGATCGAACTAGAAAATATCATCATCCTACACCCTGATGTAGAATCAGTAGGAGTTGTGGGCATCGCCGATCCAGAATTTGGGCAAAGATTAAAAGCCGTAATTAAGCTCAATCGAGATGCTAGACTCGATCGAGCAACTCTCCTCGCTTGGCTAAAACCCCGTGTAGCTCGATACCAAATGCCCGCCATCATCGAGTTCCGCGACGAGCTACCATACACCGCCCTAGGCAAACTCGACAAAAAATCCCTATAGGCTCAAATCTTGCTCTGGCACTAAGTAGGTGGGTGCAATTATTTTCAAGCTAGATTATGCCTGAAATCTAGATGGTGGGCAGTGCCTACTCTACTATGAAAACTAATCTCCGCATCCCACAAACCAACAAAGCGGTCGGTTTCACCAAATCAACCGTCTCAAATAACCTATGCTTTGAGGGGGGGTTTGGGGGGGGGACACTCCCCCACCCAATGGGGGGTCTGGGGGTCAGAACCCCCAGATCCGGGTTCTCTTACCACAAGAAATG
>JANOPX010000345.1:0-21716 GCA_031422115.1 Chamaesiphon sp. VAR_4_metabat_408
CCATCCCCCTCCCCCCTCTACCCAAAACCTGCCGACAAATTCAGATAGATCGAGAATTGTGACTAAAAATTGACAATTATTGATTTAGTGTCCGGATCTGTGAGTGTAGTTGGCGTAAATATATAAACAATCGTTCGCACACTCATCGCTCCTCATCATGCTGAAACTATCATCATTGGCGCACCATTTTTTATGGAGCAGCTATGCCAACCATAAAAATCTGCAACAGCAGCATCTGTGGCAAAGAATCGCCATCACGATTATTCCTTTATCTCTAACTGCGCTCAGTAGCATTTCCGCAGCTAGTGCGGCGACAGAATCCAAGTCACAGGGATCCAGTCATCATCAATTTATCGCCAAGCAAGATAAATCTACCAATGTTGATGCCCAACAGCAAGCGGACATCGATAGCATTCATCAAACCATCACTCAATTTTATCGTGGGATGAATGAGTTTGATGTCGATCGAATGGAAAGAGTCTCATTATCAGTTCCTGCTGCTGATAAGGCGTATATGCGAAGAGTGTTCAGTCGTCTCAAATCCAACAACATCGATATGAGCGTTGAAGTTCGTAAGATCGAATTGGTTTCTTTGTCCCAAAATAATGCCCTCATCAAAATCGACCAAGTAGTTAAGGGGCGTAGAGGTAAGCTATCCACCGAATCCAAACAAACAGCCTCATTGATGCTTGTTAAATATCGTGGAACATGGAAAATTGGCGATAGTGACACTATCGTAAAATCGATGGAAAATCGTTAGTGATTTTAGTTGAATAAGACTCTAGACAAATATGTTAATTGGTAACTCAAGTTAGCATGATTTTAGATCTAGTGAAATTATTTAGGCGGCGATTTATTGCTCATTGCTATCTCTAGCTGAGAATAAATCTGAAATGTTTTCTATTTTGTGAGATCGATCGCATATTTAATCGATCGAAATTATCGTCAAATCCTGCGAAAGATAATTAACTTGAACTAGGGATTTGAAATTGGTGCATCTAATCTAGACAAATTATTTTCAATCGATCTTCAATCGATCGAATACTTTCACAATTTGCGACATCAATCGATTGTCCCTACTTCCTGAAATATTAACTACAAAATAATATTTCGGCAAGCATAATTATACTTCTGGAGATTCAAGATGAAACTATCGATCGCCCAAATATTATTATCAATAGCGGTTGCTTTACCACTATCTATGGTGAGTTTTATGATAGCTAACCCCGTTAATGCCGAACAAATCAGCAGAAATAAGTCGATCGATGATGAGATAACATCAGTCACAGAACTAAATCTAGCAATTCCAGGCGAGCGATCGACACCCAATTCCAGCCGTAAAAATTTACCAACAACAGATTCTAGTTCATCTAAGGTATTGACAAATAAACAGTCAAAGAAGGTCGAGTCTAAATCAAAGTCAAACACTAAAATTGCTACAACTCTTAATACATCTACCTCGGTTACTCCAACTATTCATTCAACTTCCAAACGCAAAATAGCGACTAATTCTCCCCCCCCATTTGCAGGCAATTATCTACGACTAGTCAGAGATCCAAACAAAGAGATTAATAGCCAAGGAAATCCCATCTATACACTCGAAGCTTATGTTAACGGTCGAAAATATCGCTCGTTCAAAGCAGTCACTGGCACTGCGAATAGCCAAACCAGAGATCGCAATATCGGCAGTAATTTTGCACCTCTACCAGATGGACTGTATCGAGTAAGTAACTCGATCGTCCCTGGTACCATACCTCAAGTTGGTAAAACCTTCATTGGTATTTATCCTCGGTTTGAAACCAATCGTACCGATTTAGGTATTCATCAAGATCCAGGATTCGATCGACCCGGTTTTGTAGATGGAACTGCTGGTTGTATTGGCTTGGTAAGTGACGCAGATCGAGATGCTGTGAATAGTTTTGTTAGTAAATATCAACCTCATAATCTCATTGTCAAAATTGCCCCAAAAGTATAATCTATCTCCCCCATCGATGCGTTAAGTTGGTCGCGATCGGTTAGAATAAACAGAGTTAGATCGTAAAGTTAAATCAATCGAATGGCACAGACGATCTTTTTAGTACCAACACTCAACTTCTAGTTTATTTATTATGGATCGATCGAAAATTGTCGCAGTTGTCACAGGAGTCATATCATTATTACTGGCGATCGCTTATTTAGCCGTCGTTCAGTTCATTGATTTTCGAGGCCAGATGCTCCCTGCCCCCATCACAGATACAATTGTTTGGGCGATTGGGCGGTAGGAGTTTGGATTTTGGATTTTGGATTTTGGATTGATGTCGTCCCCGTCCCCCCGTCCCCCCGTCCACCCATCCCCCCGTCCCCCTGACCCCTGAATTATCAACGTTTCTTGACAAAAACTTAAATTTTGTTCAATTTGAGCATTTATTGGGAAAACTATTTGATACAACTAGATTAAGAGGCACTTTTGTCAAATAGTTGTTATAGTTCTTAATACAACGAGATAAAGTTGCCGATCCACAGACAACCCGCTGTTCCATCCGGGCAGTGTTTCTTTCACCATCCACAGTAGGAGTGAATTTATGTCTCAACCGTCCAAGCTCTCTCTGGAACAACAGTTCAGTGTTCGATCGTTTCAGCATCAAGTCCAAGATATGAGTCGGGAGCAAGCGCAAGAATTCCTCGTCAATTTGTACACCCAAATGATGATGCAGGAAAACAGCTACCGCAACCTACTCAAACATCAATGGGGGATGATTGACGAACCCGGACAACAACAAGCCGCATAACCTGCGGTGCTTAACTAGTGTCACAGATTAGCGACCTCCTTCTCTGCGTAGATAATTAGCCTTGTGGGGTTTGGGGCGCAACCTGTTTGACATCAAAAGATCGGTGAAATTAGCATAGTCTTGAGCTATGACTGCCTGTAAAATGGGATAGTGGCTAATTTGAGCCATAACCAAAGGAGTCAAATAGCTGTCGTCTTATGTTTGATTGTATTATTGTCGGTGCAGGGCCTGCTGGCGGAAGCGCAGCCTACCATCTAGCCAAACAGGGTAGATCGGTATTGATTTTGGAGAAAGATGTTTTACCAAGATACAAACCCTGTGGTGGTGGTGTATCACCATCGATCGCTCAGTGGTTTGACTTTGATTTTACCCCAGCTATTTCTTGTCAGGTAGATAAGATCCAATATACCTGGAATATGGAAGATGCCGTAGATGTTCAGCTCGAACATCAGACCCCGATTTGGATGGTACGACGGGATGTATTCGACCATTTTCTCGTTCAACAAGCCCAAAAACAAGGTGCCGAATTGCGGGATAATACTGAAGTCACTGGGATCGAATTTAAAGTCGATCGCTGGCAAGTAAATACCAAAAATGGCCCCATCGAAGCCAAATATCTGATCGCCGCCGATGGTGCTAAAGGGAAAATGGCTAGTTGGCTTGGCTTCAAAGATCGCAAACGTCGCCTAGCTGGAGCACTAGAAGTAGAAGCACCCGCCGAAAATGTTGCCCCGGTGATTAACTTTGAATTTGGGCTAGTCAAAAACGGTTATATTTGGAACTTCCCCAAAGCTGATGGTTATTCGATTGGGATTGGTACTTTTCGCGGCGGTGAGAGTCAAGATTTTAAGAAGATCCTCGATACCTATGCCACAGGTTCATTTGGTGTAAATATCCAGGATTTCAAGCAGTATGGACATCCCTTGTGTCTCTGGGATGGCGATCAAAAACTCCATACCCAAAATGCTCTCCTGGCTGGGGAAGCTGCTTGTGTCGTCGATCCGATGACGGCTGAAGGCATTCGCCCCTCGATCTTCTCTGGAGTCAAGGCTGCTGCGGCAATTCAGGCGGCTCTGAGCGGTCAGACTAATGCCCTAGAGGGATATACTCAAGTGATGGTCGATGAATGGGGTGCTGATATGAAATGGGCACAACGGCTGGCTGGGGCTTTTTACCAATTCCCCAAAGTCGCTTATAAAGCAGGCATCAAACGCCCTAGTGCGACAATCGCTATGATGAAGATTCTCAGCGGAGAACTCAGTTATTCGGATGTTGCAGGCAAAGCGATTAAGAAACTCACAGGCAGTATGTTCAGCAAGTAATGATCGGTGCTGAATACAGGTACGATCTACCACTCTGTGATTCTCGCACCTTTGGCGTTCGCAGAAGCTTATCGTTCTGAGCAAAGGCTGCGCCAACGCTGCGATTCGGAGCAGTAGGGGCAATTCATGAATTGCCCCTACTGCTCCGAATTCATACCTTAATTCAGCAACGTTGTAATTCCTTAGTAGGGTACGCTCGATCGACCTAACGCATCCCTTTAGAGCGATAATCTGTAACGCTATCTTCAATTTTACGCATATATAAAACTGGATGAGAAATGATTGACGATCTGAAAAGCGATCGATCTCCAAGACTACAAATATACTTCTATAAAATTAACAATCCTTATGGTTGTTTTTCCAATTTCTCACCCCACTCAATCGATTTGGCTGGAGAAAATTGGGCAACTGTCGAACACTATTATCAGGCGCAAAAGTTCTTGGGAACAAAGTTTGAAGATTTGATGGTGCAGATTCGGAGCGCACCAACGCCAGAAATCGCCGCGCAAATCGGCCGCAAGCTGGAACATCAACCCCATTCTGATTGGGATCGTCGCAAGCTAGAAGTAATGTATCGTGCTGTATCGCAGAAATTCACGACTCACCTCAGTATTCAGCAAATTCTGATTGAGACAGAAGATGCCGAGATTATTGAAGATTCCCCTAGAGATTATTTTTGGGGCTGTGGGATCGAAGGGAATGGCACCAATCATTTGGGGCGGATTTTGATGGAAGTCAGGGATGGGCTGAAAACCCTCTCGGCACCGCCGCCATATAGAAGTTCATAGTTTATGAACTTCTGACAGTCTCGATCCCAGGTTGAGTGGACAGAGGTTGTAAACTATTAATGGTCTGCCAGCCTTTGTTCTGCTCGATCGAAACACGGAGCCGATCGAACATTTGATGACAATGGTTATTGCTATTGAGTGGCAATTCTTCATTTTTGACCACAAAGCTAAGTGTCATGGCATCTTTGGTGGCATTGGTAATATCAATCAAGACTTCTGCTGTGACTAGTTTTGCATAGGAAACTTGTCCGGGGATTTCCCGTGCCATCACGTAATCGTCGATTTCATAAATTGTTTCCATCCGACAGGACTCCAACAGTTGTTTGACCTGTGTTCTCACCGTTTGGGCCGAAAGCTTGACTAAAAAATGGCAGATGTAGCGGGACATAGCACGTAATGTTAAAAAATAGCTGTAATTATTTTAAATTACTGTGACATATTAGCAGATCGGCTTACCTTTTTGTAAGAGATATCTATTTGGTAGACGTGAAAATGAGCGGTAAATTGATAGTTTTCGAGGGGGTTGAAGGTGCTGGGAAAACAACTCAAATCCTTGCTAGCTCTGCTTGGTTGCAGGGTGTATACGGTACCGATCGAGCAGTAATAATTACCCGTCAACCAGGGGGAACAAAATTGGGTCAAAAGATCCGCCAATTGTTGCTTGACGATTTTGACAATTGTGGGAGTAATGATTCAGTCGAAACAATACACGAAATGACAGAATTACTACTCTATGGAGCCGATCGCGCTCAACATATTGCCACCGTCATCAAGCCCCAGCTCGATCTCGGTAATATCGTCCTCTGCGACAGATTTACCGATTCGACGATTGCCTATCAGAGTTATGGCAGAGGAATCGATCGAACATCGATCGAGCGCGTCAATAACCTCGCTACAAGCGGTCTAGAAAGCGATCTTACCCTCTGGCTCGATTTGGATGTCGAACTGGGCTTAGAGCGGGTTTCTGGACGGGGTAAGCCCGATCGAATGGAGCGCGCCTCCCTCGATTTTCACCAACGAGTGCAACATGGTTATCGAGAGCTAGCCAAAAGCTATCCCGATCGCATCGTTCGCATCGACGCGAATCAATCTGAAACCGCAGTTCAATTAGCGATTCAAACGGCGATTGGCGGGATCTTTGGTTAGGGACTGGGGGAGAGGGGGAGAGGGGGAGAGGGGGGGACTGGGGGACGGGGGGACGTTTAGATCTAAACAATCCAAAATCCAAAATCCAAAATCCCTAGACTGCCGCATAAATTCTACCGTCGGGCATCTTCGCACCACTGAGGATCGTACCTACCATACTCGCACTACTGATCTCTGCCCGCATCAAATTAGCATTGGTGAGATCTGCATCTTCCAAATCGGTTTTGGCTAAATGAGCGTCAATTAATTCCACGCCGATCATGCACGCATAACGGAAGATAGTTCGAGTAAGATCCGCATGGTGCATTCTCGCTCCAGCAAGATTGGCATGAGTGAGATTGGTATTTGCCAATTTGATCTTTGTCATCACCGCTTTTGACAAGTTTGCTGACGTAAGATCGCACGCTGTCATCGTAGTGCGTTCGAGCTTGGTGAGGGAAAGATCGGCATGAGTGAGATTACACTCATGTAGATTGGCTTCAGTCAAGATGGCATTGGTTAGTTTGGCTCCAGCCAAATTTGCCCCGCTCAAATCTGCACCTTTGAGATTTGCCTCAGTGAGATTGGCATGACTCAGATCGACCCTGGAGAGATTGGCTCCTGCCATGTTAGCATTGCGGAGGTCTGCCCGACAGAGTTTGGCACTGCGGAGATTGGTGGCATAGCTGCGTTTTTCTTCCCGAAAATTTGCCGCTCGCAAACATGCACCACTGAGGTTAGCACCACTGAGATTGACATTTCGCAAGTCAGCCTCCATCAAATTGGCATCGATTAGATTTACCCAGGTTAAATCCGCTCCACGAAAATCGCAAGACTGAAGACTAGCACCGTGGAGATCTGCATCGCGCAGATTGGCACCTTGGAGATCTGCTTTGATTAGCGTTGCGCCGCCTAGCTTGCAGCTTGAGAGGTTGGCTTTGAGTAGTTGAGCGCGATTGAGATAGGCAAAGGTGAGATTGCTCTTTCGCAAATCGGCTTGGTTGAGCACGATATCAATCAAATCCTGTGCGACTAAACTAAATCCACTGAGATCTACTGCGGTAAAATCTCGCTCGCCACCACGATATCGCCACAAAAGTTCTTCCGCATCCATAATTCAATCGGTATCGTTGATGATGTCTCGTCTATTATGCCCCAGAGGGACTTGACTGTTATCAATTCGTTAAATGGGAAAATCGAGTTCTCGATTTATCTATCTATTACATATACTTTGAATAGCATAAGCGATAGACAACACTAGCCTTTCCATCGATGCCAAGCTTGGAATAAATCGAAGCGAAATATAGATGAGACTATTTTCAGGGTGGCTAATTCTGTTGGTGGAGGTGGCGATTTGTCTGCTATCTGGAAAGCTGTTTCGGCGGCTTGAGGTTGCCAATTGTACAGTCTGACAAATCCTAAGTACAGCCAAGCATATGGATTTTGGGAGTCAGATTGAGCGATGCTAGTCAGATTGTCTAGTAGTGGTTGGATCCGGCGTTGCAATACTTGGGTGAGTGCAAGGGTATATTTCAAGTCTAGTTGAGATTCGCCGCGACTAATTCGATATTCGATCGATTGCCGTGCTTGGGTAAGGTAGTCTTGAGTAGGATCGTATTGATTGAGGATAGCAAGTTCTTTGAATACGTCGTCGAGTTTACCACGAGCGAATGGTTGGCTCAATTGGTATAGTTTGGCGATTGCATTTAATTCAAATCGATTATCTTGTTTGGTTTCGATCTCAAGCTTGGGCACTATTAAGGGGAATGTTGCTCCAGTTTGGCGATTGAGGTAGGTGGCTTCGAGTTGGTATTCATTCAATGGCAATTTTGTAGGTGTCAGCATCACTGAATGTTCGGTAATCCGAAAAGTTTTAGTCTGAGTATGCTCGAAATACAACTCGCCTAAACCAATTCCTCGATCGTGATTCCAGGTACGATCTTTCCCTCGCCAAGTTAAGATGAGAATACCATCTTTGAGGAGATTTCGATCGCCACTGACTTGATAGGTAGTATTAACGGCTGAGTCTGAAGATGGGGAGATAATTACTTTTTCTAGTCGGACTTTCTCAACGCGCTCTGCAATCGGCTCTACGACGATCGGTAGAGCTTTTCGTCGATACAGGTTTACAGTACTCGTATCGGGCATCCTCCATGTCTTGTACAGCTCAATCTGGGGGTTTTGTTCGACGACTGGTAGGATCGATCGATCGATATCGCCGAGTTCGCCAGTTTTGGTGATGTACCAATTCACGTACCTTAAATCCTGCTCGATTAACTTAGGTTCTTTGGTCGTTCTATTGATAAAATACCTAGCATAAACCTGGAAATCTGCGAAGCCACCATATAAGTTGAGATTTTCACCGTTTAAGTCATGACTGGAAGCTAACATCCCAATAGTCGATCGCAGGTATGGTTGATTTTGTGCGATCGATTTAATTATTTCTTGGTGAGGAAATCCTGACTTAGAATCTGCTTTATGAATTAATTCATTCCTAACATAGGTTGATTTCGATAAGCCATCCATACCAGGGATAGCAAATAAACTAATTAATAAGATCGACCCAGTTATGCTAATGGTTGCCCACCTCAAACTTCTCGCCCACATAGTTTGAAATAAATTCAAACCATAAGCCATAAAAATTCCCAATACAGGAATGATTGGCAGGATAAATCGATGGGCTTTATTTGTGGCTAGGCTACAGAAAAAATATCCACCAAAACAGTATATTATCAACCATAATAATTTATGATTTTTAATTGGGTTGTGGATTTTGTTTTTAAATACCCCTAGAATCCCCAATCCAATTGGAACTATGAGCAAGGGTAGAGAGACTAATTCGGGTAACAGTCTAGGATAGTACAACCAACCTGCGAGAGTATTGCCAGGAGGATCTCCTTCCATTGTGCCCATTCCATTCGCATTAACGGCTGAGGTAATTACTGTCACCCAATTTTGACCGAACCAACCGCCATAAATTAGCCAAGAAATAATTATAGCTGTAGCAAACTGAAGCATTTTTAGCCAATTATGATATCTGATAAAAGAGCTAATCAGAAAAATGCTAGGGAAAAGTAGAAATATAAATCCAGTTGGTTTGCTCAACATCAAGCACCCAAATGAGAGTCCAGAACTAAAGCACCATTGCCAGCTCTTCCACCTAGTTTCAGCATCTTTCCAGCGAGTAATCGTCCAAAAGGTTAGACAAGTCATCGCAACAATGCCATCATCGAGCATGTACATCATTTGGATATTTAGCAAGATCGGAAACATCAAGCACAAGCCTGATGCCCATAGACTCACCTGAGTACTAAATACAGTCTTACTTAAAGAGTAGACTGTCAAGGCGATCGTGATGATGAAAATTACATTCGCCAAAATTCCCGATTCGACAGATTTACCAAAAATACTTAAAAATGGAACTGTTAAAATATAGATAAATGGAGCAGTATATGAAGGAGATTGTGCCCATAGTTCGTGCCACCAATCTGGCGAAAATATTGAAATATGAGTGATAACTCTTTGATAATTTAAAGCGTTAGTCAAATGGGCTGCATCATCCCAAGAAGGTATAGATTTGTCGATCGACAACCAGATAATATGGACACTGATGGCGATCGAGATAATTGCTATAAGTACTAACCGATCGTAACTTAGCTTAATTCCTGCCAATGCTTTCATCATAGATAAATACTTTATTGCCACTTTTCAATATCGATCTCTGTTCCCGTTGGCGACAGCCTACCATTAGGTAAGAGCCTCTCCCCGCGAGAGAATCGCCTCAAATGCACTGTTTATATCTAAATCGTTCCTCGTTAATTCTAGAAATACTAGTATTACCTGTTCTGGATTTACCTTAATATTTGGAATGATAGATTGAAACACTATTTCTTCACAAATAAATAAACATTATCCTGCTGATATTCTAGATTAAATAATCTTGATTCCTCAGCCCTTGCTTTTAATTTATTAATTACCTCTACGCTACTATTCCAGCCTGGATGCCGTTGATTTAATAATATATACTTAAATTCGTTTAATTTAATTGATTCTGTACCATTGAATGTCAATTTAACAACAGGACGGTGAGTTAGATGAGGAGCTATTTCCCCTGTTGTTAAAATCGCATCAGTATCTCCAATCTTACTAATTGCTACCGTCATCGCTTGCTGGGTATCTAGAGAAGATAAGTAAGTAGACCAAAAATAACCAATTTTACCAAATAAGATAAATGATATTGTAGACCAAATTAGAATATTTTTTCTTGTTTTCAACCAATTTTTATCACTAGCAACAGTACTGATAACTGCTATGAATAAGAAAGGTAAAATTGGCAAAGAGTATTGATGAACTAAATTCCTTTGCGTAGATGCTGTAGACAAAATATTCATCAATAACATTGGAATTGTACTCAACAGTGGTGAAAAATATTTGGGTGATAGTCCCCAAGCGATCGGTAACAAAATGAAGAAAAGATACTCTAAAGTATCCAATGAAAATATCTTGTTTATCACCAAATAAGGCTTTGTAAAAACGTTTTTAATTATCTCAATTACGGAACTCCCTAAATAACCATATCTAGACACTGCGGCTACCTCAGCACCACTGAATGTAGGAATGATAAATTGGGTAGAGAAAATAAACCATGCTAATCCTGCGAATAAAGCGATCGTGCCACATCTTCTTTTCTTTTCAAAGAATATTAGCCATAATCCCATTGAAGCAACTGTCAATGATAAGACTGCCTTACAACTTAAAATCAATAAAATTGCAGCACAAAAGACAAGTATTTGATTCGCTCTAGCAGTTAAGACAGCAAATAAAAATCCTGGTAAAGCTATTACCTCTGGATGAAAATCAAATAAGCTTTTATTTAAAATTAGAGGATAAAGTAAATAAGAAAAGACTATAGTAGTTGCCTGGTGACGATTTAATCCTGATTGAAGCGATAGATAATAAACAGGAAAAGCTGCAATAGTTAAGGCAATTGCTTGAATGGCA
Source organism: Chamaesiphon sp. VAR_4_metabat_408 (assembly GCA_031422115.1). Lineage (GTDB taxonomy): Bacteria > Cyanobacteriota > Cyanobacteriia > Cyanobacteriales > Chamaesiphonaceae > Chamaesiphon. The sequence continues at coordinate 11,005 of JANOPX010000345.1, forward strand.
AATAGCCAATGAACATCAGGGTAAATGCGATAAAATAATGCTAAAGGATAAAAAATTATCGCAGCATGATCTCCTAAAATATGAAATCCACCGAAAGAAACAATTGGAGCTTGCCCAGCACTAATTAAATAAAGTGCTTGATCGAACCAACCTAGATCGAAAGCATGTGATTGGTAAAGCCAATGACGTAGGCTACTGCAAAGAAATAGAAATATTGTGACAATGCTAATACTGGCAGTGACTGGATATGATTTAAGCAAGTTATTCATTAAATTTTTACCAACCAATCTTTACGGTACATGATATATGCGATCGCCATCCACAAACATATAGTTGCGATCGCATACAATACCCCACTATTTAGAGCACCTGCCCAACCAAACAAACCTTGTTTCGACCATTCATAGATCGATACTGCTTTATCACCAACCGTGATTTTATTCATCATTAGTAGCTTGATTTGCAAAATCGAACCAATGAAAATGAAGAGTGGATTTTTGCCCATAGCTTCCAGCGGGATTAACAATTTACCATATCCACGAATATCTACTAATTCATGGCAAGCAGCCAAAGTAACTAAACCCCATCCAGTGGTTAAAACAGTATAGGAACTCGTCCATATTTTCTTGTTGATGGGGAAGAATCCACCCCAAATCGAACCGATGAAAATAGCTGCCAATCCACACAACAATAGATTGATACTAGTGCGAGCAGCTCCAGTTCGATCTTTGAGCCATTTTCCCGTAAAGTAGCCGAATAGGACATTTGCAGTTGCGGGGATGGTACTGAATAAACCTTCAGGATCGCCCATGTATTTGAAACTTTTGTGCAGATGCTCCTTGGGAATAATTAGTCGATCGAAATAAGATCCAAAATTTCCCAACTGTGTAAATACACCATCAGCATTATCTGGTGCGGGAATAAATGCCAGGATCAGCCAATAGCCGATGAGTATTCCACCTGTGAAGATCCATTGTCCTTTTTCGGGGAGATTTAAAACAACGATACTAGCCAAGAAGGAAGCAATCCCAATCCGCTGCAATACGCCCATAATCCGTAAATGCCCCAGATCGAGAATTTTGGGTTCCATGAAGCTATAATTCCAAAATAACCCGTTGAGTACTAAACCTAAGCCAAATAGAATCAGATTGCGCCGTAAAATATCAACATAAACAGCTCTGGTAATGAGTGCGGGATTTTTTCTATATTTAGAATAAGAATATGAAATTGCTACGCCACCAATATAGAGGAAAAAGGGGAAAACTAGATCGGCAAATGTCAATCCATGCCACTTTGCATGATCGAGCCAAGGATAGGTATCGCTGAGACTAGCCATGTTAACTAAAATCATGCCGACGATCGTCATGCCTTTCAAGACATCTAGGGAAATCGATCGAGGGGTTTTGGCAGTTGAGGGTGAGTTTTCACTGGGGGTAGCGGAAGTGTTGGAAGTCATCACAAAAGATCGGGGTTTGGAAATTGGCGAATGAATTTGCGAGTAGGGGCAATTCATGAATTGCCCCTACTCGCAAATTCATTCGTTGGCGAAGCCTCTCGTCAGAGAATCGCATAATGGTAAATCATACATGTATTCAGCAACGCCGCTATTACTCCTCATCACTACCAACTAATAAAACAATAGTAGCAATGCAGGCAAAAAAGGCACCAATGGCAAAGGTAAATCCAGAGCCGACACCTTGCCAACAAAACCCAGCCAAGAGATTGGCAAGTAATAGCGTAACACCGATCGCGATGTTGAAAATACTGAATGCTGTGCCCCTAGTTTTGGCAGGTACAGCGCGATCGATCAAAGACATAATCAAACCCTGAGTCATCGCCAAATGGAGTCCATACAGGGCAAATAAGAACCAAATCTGGGCATCTGTAGAGGCAACTGCCATCCCAAAATAAATAATCGCGTGGAGGAGAAATCCACCTAGGAGCATTCGCACTTTGATCGTGCAATCGACAATTGAGGCGATCGGATATGATGCGAAAGCATATACCAAACTCATAATTATCAATCCCAGGGGAATCAATGGCGGGGAAACCCCAACTTCTACTAACCTAAGCAGCAGGAAAGCATCACTAGAGTTGCCAAGATTGAAGATGATGGCGACGACGAGCAGCACCCAATATTTTTTGCCCAACCAGGGTAAATCATCTCGATCGATCGGGTTGTATTGACGTGCGGATCTCACGGCGTTAGCGACGGAAAATTTCTCTGGAGTGCGAATGTAGGATTCCTCGCGCCCACCGAGTAAGCCTGTCATTTCGGTAGGCACCATCAGTAATTTTCTGGGTTTCCGTACCGGATCGATCGCGATCGCTAGCAACGACAACGCCATACAACTAGGAATTGCAGCACTGGAAAATACTAGCCTAAAATTGTTTTCACTAAATAGTAAAATCGCTCCAGCGATCGTCGAACCGATACAAGCTCCAGCAATCAGCATCGATCGACGCAATCGATAAGCTGAGGTGAGCATTTGTTCGGTAGTAACATCTGCCATGAGTGCTTGGCGAGGAGCGACGCTGATACCTTTCCCAAATCCATCCGCAAACTGGGAAAAGATCGCAAAGAAAGGATCGAAAGATATTGCCAATAGAGGGCGCATCAGGGCAGATATAGCATAGCCGAGGGTAGCCAAACCCTTCTGCATACCCAAATAATCACTCAGAGCACCTGAGTATACCCGTGAAATGGCGAGTGTGGCTGCCGCGATGCCTTCGATCGCGCCAATGGTGATAGCTCCACCTTTTAAGCCACCATGCAAGGCATCAGATATGACAAAAATCGGTAGCACCGCATGAACCATCTCCGCGCTAATATCAGCCAACAGGCTCGCAATACTCAAAATCCAAACGTGTCGCGGCAGCCGATCGATTCTCATAAATAAGGGGTAAGGGATAGGGCATGGAGAATAGGGGATAGAGTCATCCATCCCCTTTTATTGCTTACGGTTGCAAGTTGGATGGGATTTTTCCTTCCTTCACCAAGCCTTGATAAATCAGTGCTGCGGCATCTGCGCGCGTCGCATTTTGCATCGGGCTGAGTTTGCCGACTGTTTTGTCTTTAACCACCAATTCAGAATTAATTGCTGCGGCTATTTTTGCTCGCGCGTATTTTGGCATCTTGCCCAGATCGTTAAATTTACTCAAGACTGTATCTCGCTCTTTATCATCGGGTAAAGGTAGATTCAATCCTTTGGCGAGGGAAATTTGCATCTGATAGCGGGGGATGACTTCATTCGGTGAAAATTTGGTTGGTGAGTAACCAGACATGAACCCCGTTTTCACAGCATTATCGATCGCCTCTTTGCGCGGATAGTTCTTGGGAATGTCTTGGAAACTCAGTACCGGGGTAATTGCTGGCTTGTCAGGAAATGCTCGCGTCAGAATCATCGCATATTCACCCCTAGTAATCGGCTTGGAAGGATCGAATTTACCCTCGCCAAAATCATTCAGGATGCCGCGCTTCTGCAACTCGATAATATACCCTTGTCCCCAAAACTCTTTGGGCACGTCTTTAAAAGCAGGAGCTACCGCGACAGGTGCAGGTACGGGAGCGGGGGGTGCAGCCGCTAGAGGCGGAGCTACGGGAATGACTACCGCACCAGGAGCTTCCGCTGGCTGGGCAGGGATTTCTTCCACTGGCATCGCTGGAGGGATCGCTGTTGCCGATGAATTTGGATCCGTGTTGGCGATCGGTTGACGTTTTTTGCCTGAGTTAGGCTCGCTTTCTACAAGTTCGCCTTTCCCTTCGATCGGGGCAATATTTCCTTGCACTAAACTCATGGGGCTATTCTTTTGCCCCAGTCCCCAAAAAAATACAGTACCAATTCCGGCAAGTGCAATCACGATCGCGATCAATTCATCAGCAGTCAATCTTCGGCGACGGTTGGGAGTAGGAGAATTAGACATATTTTTTGTTTAACACCAAGAAAAGTTTAATTTAGCGGTTTGCCGATAGTAGTAGCAAGACTAACCAACACTTAATCTGTCGATTCATGAATTTTTGAGTAATTTGGCTTACTACTAACCCCAGCCGATCCAAATCAGCCAATTCTCTACCATAGAGGCAAAACCAGCTCCACAGATCGTCAGGTAGCTAAAAAAAGTATCCTAATTTACAGTACTCATTAAATTAACTGCACGTTATAATTTCGCTATACTACCAAGCATTTATACTGATTTTAGATCGGATTATCGCATTATTTACCTTTAGTTACCAGTGGGGGACTGGGGGACTGGGGGTATAAAGTTGTTGTTACCCTCCTACCCTCCTACCCTCCCACCCTCCTACCCTCCTACCCTCCTTCTCAGTAAGTGACTAGCAACTTACGTTACTAGCCTATAATCTATAAAGGCTAGCTAAATTCAACCGCCCCCATGTCCACCGAACTCCAAACCGAACTCCAAATTGCTGTCGAACATCGACGCAACTTTGCGATTATTTCCCACCCTGATGCGGGTAAAACCACCCTCACCGAGAAACTATTGCTGTACGGAGGGGCTATCCACGAAGCAGGTGCAGTCAAAGCCAGACGAGATCAGCGCAAGGCGACTTCTGACTGGATGGAGATGGAAAAACAACGGGGAATTTCGATTACCTCCACGGTGTTGCAGTTTGAATATCAGGACTTTCAAGTCAATCTGCTCGATACACCTGGGCACCAAGATTTTAGTGAGGATACTTATCGTACATTAGCCGCTGCGGATAATGCGGTGATGCTTGTGGATGTCGCCAAGGGTTTGGAACCCCAAACTCGCAAGCTGTTTGAAGTGTGCAAGATGCGAGAGCTACCGATTTTCACCTTCATCAATAAAATGGATCGTCCTGGGCGCGAACCCTTAGAATTGTTGGATGAGATCGAACAAGAATTGGGTTTACAAACCTATGCTGTAAATTGGCCGATCGGCGGCGGAGATCGCTTCCAAGGGGTGTTCGATCGCCATCAGCGCAAAGTACACCTTTTCGAGCGCAAAGCCCACGGTAGCCGCGAAGCGACCGATACGGTGATGGATCTTGACGATCCGCGCCTGAAGCAGTTATTAGAGCCAGAATTGTACGATCGACTCATGGAAGATCTCGAACTCCTCGATGGGGTGGGTTCGGAGTTGGATCTAGATGCGATTCATGCGGGGTATATGACTCCGGTGTTCTTTGGTAGTGCCATGACCAATTTTGGGGTAGAGTTATTTTTACACTACTTCCTCGAATACGCCCTTCAACCAGGCAATCGGAATTCTAATATTGGCTCGATCGAGCCTAGTTATCCTGAGTTTTCGGGCTTTGTATTCAAGCTTCAAGCTAATATGGATCCCAAGCATCGCGATCGAGTCGCCTTCATTCGCGTCTGTACGGGCAAGTTTGAAAAAGATATGGTCGTCAGTCATGCTAGAACTGGCAAAACGGTCAGATTATCCCGCCCCCAAAAGCTATTCGCCCAAGATCGGGAATCGATCGAAGAAGCCTATCCTGGCGACGTAATCGGTCTAAATAATCCGGGTGTATTTGCGATCGGCGATACCATCTACACAGGCGGCAAAAAACTTGAATATGAAGGTATCCCCTGTTTTTCACCCGAACTATTCGCCTTTCTCCGCAATCCCAACCCCTCAAAATTCAAGCAATTTCAAAAAGGGGTAACGGAACTGCGAGAAGAAGGCGCAGTCCAGATTATGTACTCCGCCGATGAAGGAAAACGCGATCCAATTCTCGCCGCAGTCGGACAACTCCAATTTGAAGTAGTCCAATTTCGGATGCGAAATGAATATGGTGTCGAAACTACCCTCGATCCGTTGGGTTATTCCGTCGCCAGATGGGTGACTGATGGTTGGGATGCTTTGGATAAAGTCGGTCGATTATTCAATACTCTCACCATCAAAGACAATTGGAATCGTCCCGTTCTCCTATTCAAAAATACCTGGAATGTCAATCAGCTATTAGAAGATCATCCAAACTTAAAATTGAGTTCGATCGCCCCGATCGGTAACTTATAGTATGGTAACAAATCCCCGACTTCTTGGGGAAGTCGGGGATTTTTGGCTATCTATAAAATAGTTAAAAATGAATATTAACTTAAAGTTCAAAGAACTAGATATTGTACGGCATATCTCTAGTCTGCCCAAACTTCATGCAACTGCATTTGCTGCATCTTGCTGTGAAAGAGCATATCCTAACATTAGCATCTTCCTTGCAGGAATCAAAGCAAATGGATGGGTAGGTGAGGATATCTGGAGAGTTTCTATAGACAAAATTTGGGATTATCTAGGGGGGCAGAAATTCACTTCAGATGATTTTGACAAAATCGCGGATGAACTGCGGCTAAATTATCCGAGTGAATACGATTGCGAACCTTTTACAGCCTCGGATAGATGTTCAACATTAATTGAATCGGCAATTAATTTTTGTGGAAATCCAGATAATATTGAATTTGTTGTAACGATCGTCGAACAAATTCATGAAAGCTTATTCGAGTATATTGATTTTCTAACACTCGATTCTTCAACTAATAAAGATGTTGTGGATTTATCTATTGACCAGTTAATCGAAATGGTTTCACTCCATCCTATTACTATTAAAGAGATTGAAAAACAGGCAAATGACTTGCAAAAGCTACAAGAGGCAACTATTTTAACTCCAGAACTATTGCAGTGGCTCCGAACATCATCTGAAAATGGTGGTCAAAGCTTTCTGGGTTTAAATTTAAGTTGACGATCGACCGTCCAGATTTGAAATTGAGTTCGATCGCCCCGATCGGTAACTTATAGTATGCTAATAAATCCCCGACTTCTTGGAGAAGTCGGGGATTTATGGCGATATTCTGCTACTCTATTAATTGGTATGCTCGATAAGATTCTCGTTGGCGTAGCCTCTCTTTAGAGAATCGCATAACGTCACTATGTTTAATACTCTCGATCCAATTTGGTTATTTTTCGGTGGGATAGTTTTAAGATATGGAGGGGATTTGCTCAAGATTGCGATTGAGTTTGGACTTCAGCAATTAGCCTGTCAGGTAACGATCGCCGAAACCAATCCAATATATAGTGCAGTCTGTTGGGAACTAGAGCGTACAGGGAAAGTTTATGACTTTAGTGAGTTGATTTATACTTCCACTCCTCTGGTACCACCCGCGATCGAATCCCCAACGCTCAAAACTAAATTGCAACCGCGATCTGGTTGGATTGGGATCGGTTATCAGGGGATTTATATTGCTATTCATCGGCATGATTTTAAAGTCACAGACTTGCAAAATACCCAACTAATCACACTGGTGACGTTGCGATCTTGGCAACCGCAAATGTTAGCATGGTTGAGTTCGATCGAGACAAATTATCAGCTTGAAGCTCCATTGACAGTCAGATCGATCGGTGGAACTGTGTCGATCGTTCGCACCCAAACTAAACGTCGGCGCGAAACATTGGCGATCGATTCTTTGACCGAAACTCGACTATTTAGCGATCTAGATCGGTTTTTAAATAGTCGGGATATCTATCGTCAACGGGGGATACCTTGGCGGCGTGGATACCTGCTATATGGCCCTCCAGGTACGGGTAAAAGCTCTTTGATTCAAGCGATCGCTAGTTACTACGATCGGCAATTGGTATCGCTTTCCCTGACTGATATGAATGATAGTGCTTTGCTCCGGGCTTGGTCGGAAATTACGGCGACTTCAGTCATTGCACTAGAAGATATCGACAGTGTATTTAATGGTCGTCAACCGCTGGGGGAGTTATCTTTTAGTGCGTTATTAAACACTCTAGATGGCGCAGGAGCCGTGGAAGGTAGTATTTCGATTCTAACGACCAATCATCGGGAACGGCTCGATCCTGCCTTGATTCGCCCTGGTAGATGCGACCTCGAAATTAAGTTGGGTTATCTAACTGTTGAAAGTTGTATCAAGATGTTTGAATGCTTTTTTCCTGATTCAGAGCTAGGGGAAATTGTGGGGAGAGAGTTGGGTAGTTATTTGGTTGTACCTGCTGCTTGGCAAAATTATTTACAGTGTCAAGATGACGATCGACAAGCGATCGACAATTGTGATTTTGCTGCTCTCCAATTTTTGGAAGATCGTCGATCTAAATAGATTCTGGATTCTAAGTTTAAGTAATTCTCACCCGTAGCAATCTCGCATTGCTAATCCTCATAGTGATAGCGAGCTTGTAGAAAGACAATCCGGCGATCGTCAACTCGATCGACCAGTCGATGCTCTAAGTCGATGCGCCGCGACCAAGTATTTGCCGCAATGTATTTCAGTGGTTCTGGTTTACCGATACCTGTAAATGGATCTCCATCTAAAATATCAGCCACTAAATCCAATATTCGATCGCCTTTCTTCGGTTCGCACCGATACCACCAGCGCAAATCGATTTTAAATTCTGGACTAAAGACGGGGGCAATTATGACTATTTCTGGCTGCACGATCTCATCACTAGCTGATGATTTCTGCTTGCGTTTACGACTCAATTCCCAGCTCCGCTCTCAAGGACTCTAGATTTTGAGCCACAGCCGCGTCAGATTTTGCCCACTCCATCGCACTAAATAACCGTTTGGCATTAGCAGGAGAGCGAAGTAGATAGACTGATTCTAATAGACTAGATAGCTCATCAGCGGCAATGAGCGCGACATCTGCCCCATTACGCCGGGTAATTTTGACGATCTCACGATTCTCGCTGACGAGATCGAGGATAGTCGCTAAGTTCGCACGTACCTGGGAATAAGTAATTTCTTGACTAATCACGATCCAACTTATTAATTGTACAGTTTAATTGTACGACTAATTAACCATCGCCGCCACCAAGCCCCGATCGCAAATGGGTTGCTATTCAAAAATTTACCCACCAAACCGCCACTTTCGAGGTTTGATGGGCAATATTTAAGATTAGATGTGGTGAGTTATCAACCCCCAGCAACAGCGGGAACGATGCTGACTCGATCGCCATCTTTGAGCGGCGTACCAGTATTATCAAGGAAGCGAATATCCTCATCATTGACATACAGATTGAGGAAGCGGCGCAATTGTCCGGCTTCGTCGCACAAACGCGCTTTAATACCAGGGCAACTTACTTCGAGTGCGTCTAATAATTCGGCGATACTATTACCATCACAGTCGATGACAGCTCGATCGCTGGTGAATTTTTGTAGTGCTGTAGGGATTAAAACTTTAACGGTCATTCGATTTTGGATTTTGGATTTTGGAAATGTGATGTGGGTAGTGGGTTCACCTGGTAGGGGCAATTCATGAATTGCCCCTACCAGGTGGAACCCGAATCGCTTCAATCTAGAAGGAGGATGCTACTCGATCTAGTCTTTCGATTTGACGAGAGCGTTCGATCGCCCGCTCGAAGCTGTCTAATTTGGCTTCGATTTGGAAAGGTTCGCCGACGTAGCCTTGGACGGCTTCCTGGGTCTTCAAGCCGTTACCAGTGATGTAAACAACGGTGGTCTCATCAGGGTTGATTTTGCCTTCTTCGACCAATTTTTTGAGGACAGCAATTGTGGTACCGCCAGCAGTTTCGGTGAAGATACCTTCAGTTTCGGCGAGGAGTTTCATCCCTTCGATGATTTCAGCATCGGTGACTGATGCGATGTTACCGTTGGTTTTGCGGGCAAGTTCGAGGGCGTAGATGCCGTCGGCGGGGTTGCCAATGGCGATCGATTTGGCGATGGTATTAGGCTTGACTGGGGTGATAAAGTCCCGCCCAGCAGCGTATGCTTGCTCGATAGGGGAACAACCTTCAGCCTGTGCGCCGCTAAATCGGACTGGTTTGTCTTCGACTAGTCCGAGTTTGACAAATTCTTGGAATCCTTTATTAATCTTATTAAATAGGGAGCCGGAAGCTAGGGGTGCAACGATGTGATCTGGTAATTCCCAACCTAGTTGTTCGGCGACTTCAAAACCGAGAGTTTTGGAACCTTCAGAATAGTAGGGGCGCAAGTTGATGTTGACAAATCCCCAACCATAAGTATTGGCGACTTCACAACAGAGGCGGTTTACTTGGTCGTAGTTACCTTCTACTGCCATGACAGTTGGGCCGTAGACGACTGTACCGAGTACTTTACCAGCTTCTAAGTCGGCAGGGATAAATACACAACAGTCCATTCCAGCATGGGCGGCGATCGCAGCGGTAGAATTGGCTAAGTTGCCAGTACTAGCACAGGATACAGTGGAGAATCCAAATTCTTTGGCTTTGGAGAGGGCGACAGATACCACTCGATCCTTGAAGCTCAATGTGGGCGCGTTGACGGTATCGTTTTTGATGTAAAGCTTTTTCAATCCGAGGCGACGTGCCAAGCGATTTGCTTGAACTAGGGGAGTCATTCCAGTACCGACATCGATGATGTGCTCGTCGGGTACTGGAAGCAAATCTTTGTATCTCCAGATCGAAAATGGCCCTGCTTGAATACTAGCGCGGGTCACTTTGGTGCGGAGGTAGTCATAATCATACTGGACTTCCAACGGCCCGAAGCAAAGTTCGCAAATATGTTGGGCTTTGAGTTCGTACTCTGTGCCGCATTCTTTGCAGGCTAGTCCTTTGGCGGCGATTCTGTTGCTGTTGAGGGTTGCTTGGGTCATGGTTGGATGTCGCTCTAGTTAGATCTGCGTCAACTTGTTGAAATCAACGATATCACGACTCGATCGAACCGTCAAATATACCCGACTATTTTAGTCGGGTATAGATGTGAGGAGGGGAGGGGGAGATGG
>JANOPX010000346.1:0-28204 GCA_031422115.1 Chamaesiphon sp. VAR_4_metabat_408
TTCTGCGTTACTGCCCTGCGGGTCTAGATCCACAACAACATGCTGCTGTAACTTGTCGAGAATCTGGTAGACTCGATCGACCTTGTGCGTTAAGGCACTAATCTGTTGCTGAATTGATTCCATTTTTTACCACAAAGTAACTTTTGACGATTTTAGTTAATAAACCAATGTTTGTTGAATTACTGCTGAATTATTTAACTTTTCCGAATAATTCTAAATCCTAATTATTAATTAAATGCTAGAAATTCAAGACTTTTTTTCAGCTAGTGTTGGCATCTGGAAAACAGAGCGAACTTATCATTACCCGCTTCACAACGAAGTCGAGCGTTCCTATACTGAGTTTGACGTAGCGGCATTAGCATCACCTGAGAAGCAACAAATTGCTGGAGCTTTTCTACCGATTGGATTGATCGCAGATACTAGTGAAATCGATCAGTTTCCAGGGTTTAGAATTGGCTTTAATACAGTATCAGAAAAAGGGGAGCGAGTGGCGATGAATCTCAAGGCACTATTCGTCCCCGAACAGTCGATTATTAATCCGGCACTTTTACGATCTGATCCACTAGCTCCAGCGTTGCCGCTAGCGGCGGAAATCTTCGACAGTACAGAAGTGGTTCGTGGCTGGTATCTGCGAGATGAGGGATATTCGGAAACTGGCGCGATTACGGGACGATTTACTTATCTACCCAGTCGCCAAACGCTGGAACTAGTCACATACTACAGTCGATCGGTTGCAGTGGATCAGCTGAGATTGATTTCGCCCACGACTCGGCTGCGGACGATCGTTACCTACCAACGTCCGCAGCCAGGTGAAGTACCGACAGTAGTTAGTTTAGTTGGGTTTGGATTGGAACAGAAGTCCTAGGGTGAGAGCCTATCAATTTTCCAAGTTCCATCTACCAATTGGTATCGTAACCTGTCGTGCAGGCGACTGGGACGACCTTGCCAGAATTCAATCTCGTGGGGAATAACTCGGACACCACCCCAGTGAGGGGGTTTGGGAATCTTTCGCTCTCGGTATTGAACTTCTAACTCTTGGAGTCGGTATTCGAGGATCGATCGATCTGGAATAATCGTACTCTGTTCCGAAGCCCAGGCACCTAGCTGACTGCTAACTGGACGGCTGTGAAAATAGGCTGTGGCTTCTGTTTCTGCCACAAACTCAATTCTGCCCTCAATCCGTACTTGACGCTCTAAATCGCCCCACAGGAAGACCAGAGCGGCATAGGGACAATGTTGAAGTTCGATTCCTTTTTGGCTATTGTAATTGGTGTAAAATACAAAGCCGCGATCGTCAAAGTCTTTGAGCAGGACAATCCGCGCCGAAGGTTTCCCCTCCGCTGTCACTGTTGCCACCGTCATCGCATTGGGTTCGAGGATATCCGCAGCGACGGCTTGCTCGAACCACAATTGAAACTGCGCGTAGGGATTAGCAACGATATCTAGTTCAAGTAATCCAGCTTGAGTATAATTTTTGCGTAAGTCAGCGATTTTAGTCATGGGAAAATTGGAAGTTGGGATGATCGGTTGGAAATCTACCAGTGAGCTGATTCTAAAGGCAATCTAGCCATAGACTGTCGATCGGAAGTATATTGATTAGCTCTTAACTTAACTGGTTCTTAACCTTAATTCCTAGAAATCGCGGTTTACTGTTTGCCCTACTCCTGATACATTGAGCGAATACTGGCTCATATTTAATAATTCTACTCTTGTATTTATGAAAGTCCTGGTGATTGGCGGCGATGGTTATTGTGGGTGGGCAACTGCGCTATACCTGTCCAACCGAGGTTATGAAGTCGGGATTTTGGACAGTTTGGTGCGCCGACACTGGGATTCAGAATTAGGCGTGGAGACACTTACACCGATTGCGAGCATTCACCAGCGGATTCAACGTTGGCATGAATTGACTGGTAAATCGATCGAATTATTTATCGGCGATATCAACAATTACGACTTTCTCCAAAAATCTTTACAGAAATTTGTACCCGAAGCGGTAGTACATTTTGGAGAGCAACGTTCGGCACCATTTTCGATGATCGACAGGGAGCACGCTGTCTTGACGCAGGTAAACAATGTGGTGGGTAATCTCAACCTGCTGTATGCTTTGCGGGATGATTTCCCCGATTGTCATCTGGTAAAATTGGGGACGATGGGTGAATATGGTACGCCGAATATCGATATTGAGGAAGGATACATCACGATCGAGCACAATGGCCGAACTGATACTCTGCCATATCCAAAACAACCAGGTAGTTTCTATCACCTGAGCAAGGTTCACGATAGTCACAATATCCAGTTTGCTTGTAAAGTCTGGGGTTTACGTGCCACGGATCTCAATCAAGGTGTGGTGTACGGTGTCTTGACGGAAGAGACAGGGATGGATAAAATGCTGATCAACCGATTGGACTATGATGGCATCTACGGTACGGCTCTAAATCGCTTTTGTATTCAAGCAGCGATCGGACACCCGCTGACAGTTTATGGTAGTGGCGGACAAACTCGCGCTTTCCTAGATATTCGTGATACTGTCAGATGTGTAGAACTGGCGATCGCGACTCCAGCCAAGCCTGGTGAGTTCCGAGTCTTCAACCAGTTTACCGAACTGTTTAGCATCAAAGATCTTGCTGGCAAAATCCAGCAAGCAGGCTCTACTCTGGGATTGGATGTGAAAATCGCACAGGTAGAAAACCCCCGCGTCGAGATGGAGCAACACTACTTCAATCCCAAAAATACCAATCTGCTCAGTCTTGGACTTAAACCCCATTTCCTCTCAGACTCATTGCTAGATTCACTCCTGAATATTGCCATCGAGTACAAAGAGCGAGTAGACAGATCTCAAATCTTACCCAAGGTAAGCTGGAAACGAGATTAGTAAAAGGGATGAGGGATGAGGGATGAGGGGTGAGGGGTGAGGGGTGAAAGAAAAGCCAATATCCATGGGCGTAGCCTTGGCAATTACTAGTTTATGCCCTCACCCCTCCCCTCTCAAAAAAACTATGACTAGCAACTTGGGTGTGCAATTCATATCCCCCGATCGTCGTAGATTGGGATAAAATAGTAAGTGTAATGCGAACTATTTAATCCCAATTTGCCACTCCACCTCTGGTGGATCGACAATACCCACCTAAATTGCGGAATTGTAAACGATCTCCTACGGACATAACAGCGTACCGATAAGGTGTGGTAAATTGGCGGTACTGTGATAAGAGAAATATATTTTATGAAACGGTTTGCCCGTCTGCTCGTAGTTTTCACCCTGTGTTTAACTTGCTTCATGGGGATTGCTCCTCAACTGTCAGCGAGTGCATCTTCCCCTTCAGTCCCTGGAGAAGTAATCACCAATAGTGCTGATAGTAAATTGAGCACAGAATTTGGCAAGAAAATCGACCTCAACAACACCAACGTTCGAGCATTTCGCAAGTACCCTGGCTTGTACCCAGCTATAGCAAGTAAGGTAGTAGATAATGCTCCTTACAAAACTATCGAGGATGTGTTGAATATTCCTGGATTGAGCGAAAAGCAAAAAGAAACGCTCACCGCCAACCTCGACAAATTTACACTCACCTCCACCGATGATACCTTCAATGAAGGCGGCGATCGCTATAACAACGGTTACTACTAACCCAACTCTATAACCTTGCCAAAATCTTCGACAACCCCCAGTCTAGTTTTAGACGGGGGTTTTTAGATTTTGGATTAAAAAAGCTTCACTAGCTGGGGGTTGGGAGAGTCTTAACCTTAGTTTTCCTAACTGCTATATAATTAAATACCCTCAATCTCCCAGTCTACTCTGTCTACTCTGTCTACTCTGTCTCCCCCTCTCCCCCTCCCCCTATGCCCCTACCTACTAGCTTTGATATCATCGTCATCGGAGCAGGAGCGGCTGGGTTGTACTCTGCACTGTGCCTACCAGCCTCCCTAAGGGTTGCATTAATCAGTAAAGATAGTTTGCCTCGATCTGCGAGTGGTTGGGCGCAGGGAGGCATTGCAGCGGTAGTAGATCCGGCGGACTCGATCGATCTACATATTACTGATACGCTCAAAGCTGGGGCTGGATTGTGCGATCGAGACGCGGTAGAATTTCTGGTGAGTCATGCGGCAGAATGTATCGATGCGCTGATTCATTTGGGTGTAGGATTCGATCGAGATGATGCAGTTAGTACCACCCCAGGTAGCGGAAAATTAGCCCTAACTTTAGAAGCCGCTCATTCTCGCCCCCGTGTTTTACATGCAGCGGATGCCACAGGGAGAGCCTTAGTAAGTACTTTAGCCGATCGAGTCCTCGCCCAGCCAAATATTACTGTACTTACCCCTGCTTTTGCCCTTGATTTATGGGTGGAGCAAGGCAAATGTCAGGGGATTAGTCTCCTGTATGAGAATGAAATTACTTGGGTAAGAGCTACTGCTGTTATTTTGGCGACAGGTGGCGGAGGGCAAGTCTATGCTCAAAGTACCAACCCTGAAGTAAGTACTGGCGATGGGGTGGGAATGGCTCATCGAGCTGGCGCACTATTGCGAGATTTAGAGTTTTTTCAGTTTCACCCCACCGCCCTCACGAAAGCTGGTGCGCCGCGATTTCTAATTAGTGAAGCGGTGCGCGGTGAGGGTGCTCATTTAGTTGACAAGGATGGTTATCGATTCACTTTTGACTATCATCCCGACGGCGAACTCGCGCCCAGAGATGTCGTCAGTCGAGCGATTTTCAGTCATCTACAACAACATAGCCAAGATCCATCTACAGGCTGTGTATGGCTCGATTTACGCCCCATTCCCATCGCTCAAATTCAACACAGATTCCCGAATATTATTCGCTTCTGTCAGAAATGGGGTATCGATATTCTCAATGAGCCGATTCCAGTTGCTCCGGCGGCGCATTATTGGATGGGAGGTATCCATACCGACTTGATGACACAGACGAGTATTCTAGGTGTGTATGCGGTGGGGGAAACTACCAGCACCGGAGTACATGGAGCCAATCGTTTGGCGAGTAATTCTTTATTGGAGTGTGTGGTTTTCGGTGCTCAGTTGAGCAAAATTTCCATCGAGCCTCTTTCACCTCTACCAGAAATAAAGCCAACAGATGACACCTCGATTCCCTCACCAAGCTGGGAAGGAATAGACTCTTTTCACCAGCAGGTACAAACCATTCGCCAAGAATTACCCCGTCTAATGTGGCAAGCTGCGGGAATATGTCGAGAAGGCGATACACTCGATCGAGGCATCAAAGATGTCCAACTATGGCAAGCCAGATTCAATGCCCTACCCATCAGTCAAATCCTCATCCAACTTACACCACCGCAGTCTCTAACTATCCCCGATAGTATTACCGAAAGAGATTTACGGACTTGGGGCGAAACTCGCAATCTACTAGACATCGCCCTATTAATCCTGACTGGTGCTGCACGCAGAACCGAAAGTCGCGGCGGACATTATCGGACAGATTTTCCCACGATCGATCCTACCTGGCAAGCACACACCCTCGTCGAACGCGATCGATGGTCGAAATCTGGTGCGTTGGCGTAGCCTCTCCCCTGGAGAATCGATAGAGATTTGTAGACATGGCTATTTTTTGCAGATCTTGACCACTAAATAATCACCAGCTTGGTATCTATCAATTCTCAAAGATATCTATTTTTAATTTGAAACATGGTATTATTACATCATCTTAGGCCGAACGATCGAAGCTTTATATTGATTGCTGTAACTCTTGCATAAAGCCAATCTTCTTCTATAAAATTTTAATTGCGCTACAACGCTCCGCTGGATAGTAATAACTTATTTGCATATACTATATGTATAGAGTACCTCAAAGGTTGTTAATTCGTCAAGCCTATTGAGATTGGTGTCAATTATTCGGAGATAGAAATCGTGTAATCATTACTGATGCAAAGATATATTAACTTTTATAAAGTGGATCTCATCGTCCGTTGGCGTAGCCTCTCCCCTGGAAAATCGAACTTAAAATAGTATTGCTTGTGTTAGTGCGATTATACTAAAAATGCTTAGAAACTGGACTTTCTAGAATTACGGTAGATCCCCGACTTCTTGGAGAAGTCGGGGATCTGTCTCATAGCTAATCGATTCGCAAAGTTCAGTCTTTAGCCGTTTGCAGTATACCTACCTAATTTACTTTCCTACAAACAAAACATACCGCCGACTTATCAAAGAAGTCGAGGGTATGTTGTTTGTAAAGATAACCTGTCGATTACGCTTACGTTCTGCTTATTATGCTAGTTACTAGACGCTAACAATTGCTTTTGGTGCAGGATATACACCTTTGGAATATTTAGCAGCAAAGTCTTCTAAAGTAGCAGTCTTGATCTTACTACCTTGACCAGCACACCAGAAAGCTGAATAACGTTCCGCACATACTTTCTGCATGTACACGATGGAAGGTTTTAGGAAGTGGCGGGGGTCGAATTCTTCTGGTTTAGCATCTAGAGCTTCACGCACTGCTGCGGTGATCGCTAGGCGGTTGTCAGTATCGATATTAACTTTCCGTACGCCACATTTGATGCCTTTTTGGATTTCTTCCAAAGGTACACCATAAGTCACCGGAATTTTACCACCATGAGCATTGATGATGGCGATCAAATCTTCTGGTACAGAAGAAGAACCGTGCATGACGAGGTGAGTGTTGGGTAATTTGGCGTGAATTTCCGCAATGCGGCTAATTGCCAAGATTTCCCCAGTTGGTTTGCGGGTAAACTTGTAAGCACCGTGACTGGTACCGATCGCCACTGCAAGTGCATCTACACCAGTAGCTTCGACAAATTGTACCGCTTCATCAGGATCGGTGAGTAAGTCTTCGCGATCTAAAACGCCTTCAAAACCATGTCCATCTTCAGCATCACCCATCCCAGTTTCGAGGGAACCCAAACAACCGAGTTCGCCTTCGACACTGACTCCGAGGGAGTGAGCGACTTCTACTACGCGACGAGTAATTTCGACGTTGTACTCAAAGCTAGCTGGAGTTTTGGCATCAGCTTCTAATGAGCCATCCATCATGACGCTGGTGAAGCCATTTTTGATTGCTGTATAGCAAGTGGCTGCACTGTTACCATGATCTTGGTGCATGGCGATGGGAATATTTGGATAAGTCTCGGCTGCGGCTAAGACTAAGTGGCGCAAGAATGCTTCACCAGCATAGCTCCGCGCACCGCGAGATGCTTGGAGGATCACAGGGCTATCTGTTTCATTAGCAGCCTGCATGATTGCTTGGATTTGCTCCATGTTGTTGACGTTGTAAGCTGGAATTGCATAACCGTTTTCGGCTGCATGATCCAGCATGAGGCGCATTGGTACGATTGCCATTAGAAATTGCTCCTATATTGCTTTATCTTTAAAATCGACCTCGATCGGGCAATCAGTAAAATTGTCCCTACTTTAGTCCATACACTAATTTTAGCTAGAATTACTTTACCAAAGATTCTGTTACTAATGAACAGTTATTTCGCTGAAGCCAAAATCTCATAGCTGTCAAAACAAAAAGGGAGCCATCTTCCAATGACTCTCTCAGCTTACATTATTTATCCATTCTAACAATGGAACGCCCGAGGGTCGAACTCGGGACCAATCGGTTAAAAGCCGAATGCTCTACCACTGAGCTAGCGTTCCGTTCTGTTCGGATAACCAGACCTTGTTTAGAATAACACAACCCAATCGGATTAGGCAAGATATTTTTTAACCAAATTAGCAAAAAGAGTTTGAATAGCTCTGGCAGCTCGATTCAGCCTTGTCTGTCGATTCGATTTACGGTACGCTGACGCTTTCGGTACAAATACTCAGGACAAATCCACGACGACTGCTGCTTTATATCTCGGTATTTATTAACCAAATGGACAACCGAACAGGTAAGATAGTCTCAGTAGGCTACGAAAGTCGGATTCAAAAGTTTCGACCTTTGTGACTTGAAGCTCATTATCATTAGGATATGGCCACTAGCTAATGGCAGATTCGACTTTCATGTCAATCCAGTCTTGGACGATTATCTACCCCTGTTGCCCGATCCAGGTTCCTAGCTGTCCCGTCAAATTTGTCTTCAAACCTTGGTTAGATGCTCATATTAAGTTGCTCAACTAAACCAATCGTTCGTAGTTAATTTAGGGAAAGCTAATGTAGCCATTGTCATCAAAGGCACCAGTACTAGATTCCCGCTTCCACCGCCAGACTTATTTGTTTAGGAGATTTCAGCCATGCTACACCGCAAAATTTATCAACTGTGTGAAGATGGTCGTGAAGTGTGTATCTTCTTACGAGATCAACAACGTTGGATCGAACGCGCCCGCATTACCGATATCGAAGGCGATTTAGTTACTATTCGTTATGAGACTGACGAAGAGGATGAAGTCGCTGCTTGGGAAGAAATAGTACGCCTCGAAAGCATCGCCTCCATCAGTCAGAAACTAGCTTCTGTCTATCGTGGTACCACCGAACCCCTCGTGTCCGATGATTGTCCCGAAGCGGAGCAAATTCGCCCCAAGACTCCACCGGAAGAAGGGTAGGAGGGTAGGAGGGTAGGAGGGTGGTAGGGTGGTAGAGTAGAGCATTATTTATACCCCTCGTCCCTTCATCCTCCCCTCTCTTCCTCTCCTCCTCTCTCCCTCCCCCTCTCCTTATGTTCGATCCTTTATTCATTCGTGCTGGTCAATTGTGGCGATCGCTGATAGAGTCGATCGAACATGGTGATGAAGATACCGCTACAGCACTGACATCTTTTATTGCTACCCAGCTCCGTCGAAATCCGCAGTTAGATAGTGGACAACGGAAGCTATTAGTTCATCGATTTGCGATCGAAGGGCGGATCCACAAAAAGACACCGATAGAATTATTTCTCGCCAATGGAGTAGAATTGACTCCAATCGATTCCCCGATGGGGACGCTACGCGAACGAGAATTAGTCAGTAGTTGGCAAAATAGCTTTGTCGGACTACTCGCGATCGTTCAAGTATATCCCAATGGATTGGAAGTGATGAACTGGCTCACCGCCAAACATTACCGGATCCAATTTACCGATCTTGAAGCTCAGACAGCCATGACTCGGCTCAAAGTCGGCGATATCATCATCGCCCAACTCAGTCCGATTGTCGGTATCGATTGGGCGATTTTTGCGCCTTGGATTGCCCTCGGTAAATTGGGCAAACCAAAACTAGCCGTTGCTGTCGGTACCTTTCGCCAAAATTATCCCCACTATCTCTATCCCGACGCTCGCGAACTATTAGATGCCGCCTGGGAATCTGTAGCAGTATATCACGATCGATTTGTGGAGTTCTTCGGGGGCGATGAAATTACCCTCTCTGGCAAAGAACTAGCACCTAGAATAGCAGAATTTCAGACCTGGATGGTCGAGCGACAATTAGCCACCGCCGGAATCGATGGCAATAAATCTCTCGACGAACTAGCCGCCGAGAATGGGGCTAGCGCAGACGAAGTGATGTCGATCGCCACAACCCTCGGATTGACGGATACTCCAACCTCCCAGGAGCAACCAGCTATCTCAGGGCAGATGATTCCCTCTAATGTCGAGTTACCACCCCAATTCAAACATGCAGCCGCAGTTACCGCGCTCAGTCATCCCTATTGGGGACAAATGTTTTTGCCAGACTACGATCGACTAAAATTATTACTCACCAATTTAGAAACTATTCCTCTCACCAGTGAAGACATTACTTTTATCGATAAGTCTCTAAAAGATTCACAGATGAATGCTTTTGTGTGGCGAAGATTGGCGGATGAGTTTCCCCAACAGCTACAAATAGCTCTGTGTAAAACGTTGAATCGATCTGCATTCGATCGATCGACAGATTTAGATCCACTACTAACTCAACTGCACAAATATCTAGAGCCAGATTTACCAGACTTGGCTAGCGTCCCCATTCATTTGCACAAGTTGTTTCAATCCGCCGTCTTGGAAGTAAGCAAGGATAAAGTCAAAACCAAGTTACCGCCAAAGAAAGCCGGATTTGGAACAAAAAATTAAGAATCGATCGACATCCCTCACGCAGATTAAATCGATCGGTTAAAATAAAGAAAGCCAGTCTCGCAGTAGACAAATGTTCGGCTCGGAATTCGGTCACAAAAATGGGTAACTAACGATCTAATCATTCAATAATGGAGAACGACGGTTATGAATCATCTTATCGGTTGGGCATTGCTCGGTTTGGTGGCTGGTGCATTAGCTAAAATGATCTACCCAGGTACTCAGGGTGGCGGCTGGGTTTCAACAATAGCATTGGGAATTGCTGGATCGTTTCTTGGTGGTACTTTATACACTTGGATTACGACGAAGACGTTTGCCATCACGTCAGCCTCTGCTGTTGGAGGAGCTTTAATTCCGTCATTGATATTTGCCGTACTAGGTTCGATGGTAGCAATTTTCCTTTGGGGTTTAGTTACAGGTAACGCATAGAATCGATCCTGAGTATCCCAAATCCCCGACTTCTCCAAGAAGTCGGGGATTTGTTATTAAGGCTGCGATTTATAAATTTTAAATGTACCCAAAATTTCATCGACACCCGCACCTTTAGAAACTTCTCCATCAGATTTAAAGTCACCATTTTCATCTAGAGTTTGAACTCCGGCAAAATAATAGCACTGCAATTCTACTCGTTGGCGTAGCCTCTCTGCAAGAGAATCGTCTTCTTTGCCTTTTAAGATATTGAAGTTACCACTTTTAGTGGCGCATTGAAATGCAGCTCGATCGATCTCTTGGGGATATCTTTGCTTCAACTCTGCTGTATATGGTGATGCGATCGGTAATGGTGTCAAAAATTTATTTTCGCTACCCAGAAGTGGTAAAATACCCATATATGTGCCATAACGAGTTCCATTTTTTTTGCGAGATTCCCAGCAATTAAACCAAACTTGTTGTGTATTTCTCTCGCCAACACCTGTTGCTAAACTCAAGATTTTGGGGCGAGGGCATTGCTGTTCAAATTGCCGAACATATTTGGGGTAACGAGATCGTAGATTTTGGACGATCGAATCACAACTACGTTTTCCACAATTTCCTTTCATGAGTCTATTTATCGGCTGTTTAATATCAGCATTTGCGGGTAAGCCAATAGTTCCCAAGAGGAGAAAGATTAAACTAATTTTTAACAGATTCATAACATTTTAGATTTTGGATTAGCGATCCTATGGTGCTGGTATGTTAGGCGCAACCAGTAATGTATCATACATCTAGTTCTCCCAACTAGTTTCATATAGTGTCTCGGAACGCCAAAAAGTAAATGATGATATTCGTTGGCGTAGCCTCTCCCCTGGAGAATCGATCTGAACTGATAGCATTGATGATTTCGATCGCGATCGAATCGTTAGTCGTCGGGGTTTGGGGTAAAATTAAAAGATTGGAATGGCGATCGCTAATTTTAGTTGCTACTGGGAGTACATTATTTACCCATCCAATTTTATGGCAGCTAGTTAAAGAATTATCACCACATGTTAATTTCGATCTTCTAATATTATCGCTAGAATGTTTGGTAGCAATTATTGAGAGCTTGATGTATAAATGGGCGATGGGATATTCATGGCGATCGAGTCTGACTATCTCATTCGCAGCGAATCTTGCTTCCTATACTTTCGGATTGCTGATTTATCAGTTGTAGGGATATCAGTAATAATGGGATTTCGATCCAAGCATGAATACTTGCGACTATCCCATAGAAGGCGCGGGTAAGGATAAATGAATGCTGGAAAAAGATGAACAAACAAATCGAGATTCCCGCGAGTACTAGATAAAAATATGTATTTAAAAACCAGGGAATGAGAGTTGGTGACTGTTTTGGTGTCCACTGCGAGAATAAGCCAATTACCACCCCGTAGTGCATACATTGCAGGAAAGCCACCGCCGAGAATAACGGATAGGCTAGAGCCGATTGTTGCCATGCTGGAGCGACAAATGCACCGAGGTAGCTGGGATTTGTTTCGATGGGTAGATGGGGAAAGGGGAAAAACTGGTAGAGCAGAATGAGTAGTGGTAGTAAGCCAAAAATCATCCCACAACTCCAGAGTATCTGAGGAGATTTCCATCCCTGGCGTTCGAGGATGAAGCCGATGGGGGTAAGATTGTGAAGAATGGCGAAAATAACTGAGGTAGCGATCGAATCGACGAGTATACCGATACCTAATATACAGCCAACTGCAATTCCAGTTAAGCCATATCGCCAGCTATATCGATATAAATGATGGGTGGCTAATATCACCAATCCCAATCCGATACATAGTTCTAATATCTGTGCAAATCTGCCATCAATCCAGCCAAAGATGCCAGATAGACGTAGAGCTGCGATCGACAATACCAACCATAACAAGCGCGGTTCAAGATTTCCATCCAACCGCTGATGAAAACGACTATCGATATATCGTAACTCAATTGCCACATGAGCGATGCCAAAAGTGGCAAGTGTCATAGCATAAGTCGCCAGCGGAAAAGCGATCGAACTTAATAAACTAATCAAAACGATCGCCATACCCCAGATAATGCTCATCATTTGACATTAACCAGATTCCGTTGACGATTCCAAACTATCCCACCGATAATTGCCATACCAATGAGAGGAAATAAGATTATATTCAACATTGAAATTGGATCTTTAATCGGAGCTAATTTCAAACCTTTACTATCGATCGACTGAATATTGAACTTAGCTTCGATCGTCTTACCCTCATTAATTATCGGTAGAGCATTGGGGGGATAGATCGTTGGCGTACCTTGAACTAGAGATTTCTGGAGCTTAGTATTCTTGAGAATTGTCCCCACACTAGTATTTTGTAAATCTTTAGACTGAACTTTATTTTTGGCGATCGCGGTAATATTTGCTAGCGGCATATAGCCTTTAACAGGGATACATTGTCCAGCTTTTACAAGTATATATGGTTCGGTACTAACCTTATTTCTTGCCGATCCAACTTGAGCAAATAGTGAATGCTTAGGATATTTATCTAAGTTGGTAATTTTGAAGCAGTAATTAAAATTTTTGGTGTAGCCAGCCTCTGGAGCTACATCAGCAAGAATTAAAGGTTGGTTGAGGAATGACATATCGGTGCGCTTGGGGATGTAGGATTTGAGTTTATATAGATTCTACTAAATATTGAGTAGCAGAATGTGTATTGAATTTATCGATCGAAGTTAGAACTTAGATAGCAGATTTTAGCCACTGACGAAACTGCTTGATTAGGCTATTTTCACCAGTTAGTGCTGCTAAATTCAAAAATCGTAAAATATCTGCCGTTTTCAATATTTGCAGAGAAATACTATAATCTTGTATGATATATTCACTCTCAACTAACCCATAAATAACGAATAATCGTCCATCATATCGCCAAATTTCTGGAACTTTTAGGGCGGCATAAATTGAGAATCGATCGAGAGAACTACTGGTAATATCGATCTCTACTGCCAAATCGGGTGGTGGTAACTTTGCGAGATTGATTTGTTCGATACCCCGTACCTTCTCCTCATTTTGGATGTAATAACACTGGTCTGGTTCCAGTCCTTTCGCAAGATCTTCTCGGCTACAAGTGAGCGAACCCAAACTGCGGATTTCGAGATTGAGTTCTTCTGTTGCTGCTTCAATCAAGCGACCGAGAATTTTTTTATAGGTTTCATGTGGCGCGAGTGGCATACGGATTTCAAGGGTACCACGATCGTAAGTTAGTCGAATTGCAGGTTCTCGCTCAAAGTCAATCATCAGAGATTGATAAGTCTGCCAACTGATATGCTTGAGCACTACCCGATCTGGACTTTGGATTAGCGTTGCGGTCATAATCGATCCCAATTACAAGGCTATAGATATTTTAGCGTGTCGCCACTCAACTTTGATTGACTCGATCGAGTTCTTCACATTTTATCAACTATGAGATTCGACCAGATTTCTTATTCAAATGGCAGGGTAGTTATGGTGCTTTGACGGTGAGTAAGAGTTGGGTGGATGATTTGTGTGAGTATATCGATGGGCAAGAGGAACATCATCGTCGGAAGTCTTTGATTCCCGATTGGGAGACGATTTAGATGGTGTGATAGGGAAGCACTATTTGAGACGCATGATTGTCAGCGCACAGCGCAGGCTACGAGAACGCTCCGCGTTGGCGTAGCCTGCGCTGTGGATTCATCTAGCACGATCGTCGATCTCCCACTCAATTTGGGCATATTAAGGTTGTCAATTTTGAGATCGATTCGCGATTGGATAATGAGTTATAATTATGATTAAGATGCGGATATCTAGTGCAAGCTCATGACAGCAAAAGAACAGTTACTAAAAGAAATCAGTTCTGTCCCAGATAATCTGATTATTGAAACGCTCAATTTCTTGAGATTTTTAAAAACTAAAGAGCGATTCTCAGAAGGAGACGTTCCGCGATCGAGTTTGGCTACTGCGGCTGAAATGATGCGCGATTTTTATGCTGAGGGTAGCGAACTCACTGAATTTACGGATCGCGCTAATGAAGATTTCTATGAGTATGAATACTATGCTTAGGGGAGAAGTTTGGCTATATAGTGCCGATCCGACTGTTGGTGATGAGATTGGAAAAATTCGTCCGGCTGCGATCGTTAGCAACAATGAGTTAGGAGTGTTGCGACTGAAAGTTATCGCACCAATTACTGGATGGAATGAAGCATTTACCTCGGCAGAATGGCTGGTAAAGATCGAGCCGACTAATGAGAATGGATTGAGTAAGCGATCGGCTGTAGATACTTTTCAAGTACGTTCGGTTTCTCAGCAGCGATTAATCAAGCAAATTGGAACTTTATCTGATGAAATGATGGATGAAGTTAGTAAGGCATTGAGTGTTGTTCTAGATATTGGAAATTAAGTCGATCGAGTTCCGCACGATTGAAATCGTCGCTCATGTTGCGAAGTCTGCCTACGCAGACTGGGATTCTTAACCCGCGAAGGCGGGTTTTGCATCATGAGCGGCGGTTTCAACCGCTGACGAATCTGGAACGATCGATCTCCCACTCGATTTGGGCATATTAAGATTGTCAATTTTGAGATCGATCGTCAAAATGCCCTCAAATTTTACCCGCATCTATATTCACCATATCTGGTCAACTTGGGATAGACAACCGATGTTGATACCAGAAGTTCGAGATGCCGCATACAAGGTAATTCGGGAAGAATGTAAATCTTTGAAATGTGAAATAATTAGAATCGGTGGAATTAGCGACCACGTTCATTTGTTGGGAACTTTGAATCCAACTATTTCGTTATCGGATTTTGTCAAACAGGTGAAGGGAAGTTCTTCACATTTTATCAACCATGAGATTCGACCGGATTTCTTGTTTAAATGGCAGGGTAGTTATGGTGCTTTGACGGTGAGTAAGGATGATGTGGATGATTTGTGTGAGTATATCGATGGGCAGGAGGAACATCATCGGCGGAAGTCTTTGATTCCTGATTGGGAGGTGATTTAGATTTCACGAAGAGGGCGCACGATTGAAATCGTCGCTGGTGTTGCGAAGTCCGCCTTCGCGGACTGGGATTTTGTTAACCTGCGTAGGTGGGTTTTGGATTGTGAGTGGTGGTTTCGATCGCTGATTAGTCTTCGTCAAGAAGTAAGTTCCTCATTCTCCCAAATAACGAGTCTCGATCGTCTCCTCAACAACTTGTCTATCTATCATACCAACATGATAAACTTTGGCATGAGGTCGCGAACCGATCGCGGAAAACAATTGACCATTAATGAAGTGTGCTGCGGCTCCGTCATCTGCGGCATATCCACTACCAATCTTATCTTCCGTTAAAAGTTGATGTAAGGATGGTCGCCGTTCTATTTCTCCATCATAGTGAGGACAGAAACTTCCAGAAATAATTCCTAAACATGACAATACGCTGAACTCGCCAGGAATTGAATCTGTACTGCATTGCTCAAACCAACAATTTGCACCTGCACTGAGTCCCGATAAAATAGTACCATTTTCATAAGCTTGGCGTAGAAAAATATCCATTTTCCACTCTCGCCAGATTGCCATCATACTTTTAGTGTTTCCACCTCCCACATAAATGACATCTTGCTCCATCAAAAATGATTCGATGTCGGCTGTATGTGGATGAAATAGAGATAGATGCGTGGGTTGAACATCCAACTGTGCAAAAGTTTTAAAGAATCTGAAACTATACCGAGTGGCATCATCCGTAGCATGAGGGAAGAAACAGACAGATGGTCTGGATTTCCTAGCCTGTTGAATGATATATCGATCGAGTAGTAGATTCTCAGGTTCCATTGAAAAACCACCACCACCCATCGCGATAACTTGTTGCTTCGTTTCCATCATTATCACCAAATAACAACTATCCGAATACCGCACGATTGAAATCGTCGCTCATGTTGCAAAGTCCGCCTACGCGGACTAATATCCTCAACCCGCGAAGGCGGGTTTCGCTTGCGCGTGCGGCGGTTTCAACCGCACGCCGTCTCCGCCATCCCCACCATCAACCCAAACCTACCTCCAACTCCGCCTTAGCCACCGCCAAAGCCTCCTTCACCTTACTCGCATCCCGTCCCCCAGCCTGAGCCAAATTGGGTCGTCCACCGCCGCCACCGCCGCAAATCTTCGCGATAGTCCCGATAAACTTACCAGCCTGTAAACCCTTCCCATTTACCCCCTTACTAAAAGCCGCCACCAAACTAACCTTATCCGGTTCGGGAATTGATGCTAATACGATCGCGCCTTCACCGAGTTTATTTAATAATCGTTCCGCCGCAGTTTGGAGCGCATTAGCATCGACATCACCAAGTTCGGCGATAATGATTTTAAACTCGCCGATCGATATCGCTTGAGATAGTAATTGTTCGGATTTAGCGATCGCCAGTTCCCCCTTCACCATCTCTAATTGCTTCTGATTAGCTTTAAGTTCATTTTGCATTGTCGAGATCCGATCGAGAATTTCTTCGGGTTTAGCTTTAAATCGATCGCTCAATTCTTTGACTACTTTATCTCGCACATTGAGATAATCTAAAATAGCATTACCCGCCACAGCTTCGATCCGCCGCACTCCCGCAGCTACTCCCGCTTCACTGATGATTTTAAATGCACCAATTTCGGCGGTATTACTGACATGAATACCACCACACAATTCCATCGATACGCCAGGGAAGTCGATGACGCGAACTTCATCACCGTATTTTTCACCAAACATTGCTACAGCTCCTTTTGCTCTGGCTGATGCGATCGGCATTACCTCAATATCTGCTTTATGAGCTTCAGTAATCCAGTTATTCACCAACTCTTCCACCTGTTGAACTTCCGCAGGTGTGAGAGCACGAGAACAGTTAAAATCGAACCGTAATCTGTCGAATGAAACTAACGAACCTGCTTGAGAAATCTCAGGATCGACGAGTTTTTTCAGGGCTGCTTGGAGTAGGTGAGTTGCTGTATGATTTGCTTGAGCGCGACGACGGGAACCAGTATCAATTTGGGCGGTAATTGTATCGCCAACTCGCAGACTTCCACGTTCGATCGTGCCAAAATGCACGAAGAAAGCTGATTCCTTTTTGACATCATTAATAGAGACTAATGAATTCTCGCCTGAGATATAACCTCGATCGCCAACTTGTCCACCAGATTCGGCATAAAAGGGACTTTTATCTAAGACAATTTGAACATTCGCGCCAGTATTTACTTCATCGCGAACTTCACCATCTAATAATAATGCCACCACTTGAGCGATACTATTAGACTGATGATAGCCGATAAAATCAGTTGCTTGAATTGTATTTGCGAGGGTATCTAACGAACCTTGAACCGTGAGATCGATCGATTCTACCGCACCACGCGATCGAACTTTCTGAATTTCCATCTCGGCATTAAATCCTGTTTCATCAACAGTTAAACCCTGCTCTTCGGCGACTTCTTGAGTCAATTCCAGTGGAAAACCATGAGTATCAAAGAGCGTAAACGCATCCTTACCCGAAATCTCTTTCACGCCATGACTAAGTGCGTCGGCGATAATATTTGCCAGTAATTTCTCCCCATTCCCTAGGGTTTTTAGAAACTGAACTTCTTCCCGCTGAAGCTCCGCCTTAATCTTCTCAGCCTTCTCCCGCACATTAGGATAAGCAACTTCCGACATCGCGATCGCACTTTCCGCTACCTTAGTTGTAAACTCAGCATCGATGCCAATTAATCTACCATGACGTACCACCCGCCGAATTAACCGCCGTAAAATATAACCCCGCCCAGTATTTTCAGCGCGAATCCCGTCGGCGATCATATGGACAACCGCCCGCACATGATCGCCGATTACCTTCAACGAAGTCTTGGTTTTTTCATCACTATTAAAATAATCAATCCCCGCAATTTCCGCCGCAGTTTGCACGATCGGAAAAATCAGATCTGTTTCATAATTATTCGGTACATCTTGCAAGATTTGCGCCATCCGCTCCAAACCCATCCCTGTATCGATGTTCTTGTTCGCTAACGGCGTGAGATTGCCATTGACATCGCGGTTGTACTGCATGAACACCAGATTATAAAATTCAATAAATCTGCTGTCATCCTCCAAATCGATATTGTCATTCCCCAATTCGGGATGGAAATCATAATAAAGCTCAGAGCATGGCCCACAAGGCCCCGTCGGCCCCGACACCCAAAAATTATCATCCGCACCCAATCGCTTAATCCGCAGGGGATTCACGCCAATTTTGTCCCGCCAGATCGCAAAAGCTTCATCGTCATCTTCAAACACGCTGACAACCAACCGCTCAGGGGGTAGATTAAACACCTTAGTCGAGATTTCCCAGCCCCATTCGATCGCTTGTTCCTTAAAATAGTCCCCAAAGCTAAAATTGCCCAACATCTCAAAAAACGTATGATGCCGCGCCGTCCGCCCCACATTCTCAATATCATTGGTACGGATACACTTCTGGGAAGTCGTCGCACGAGGAAAATCTGGCTGACGTTGACCCAAGAAGATCGGCTTAAATGGTAACATCCCCGCGATCGTCAATAACACTGTCGGATCTTCCGGTACCAACGAACCACTCGGCAACGGCTGATGTCCCCGCTGGCTATAAAAATCGAGGAAGGCTTGACGTATCTCGGCACCACTGAATTTGAGAGCAGACATAGAATTTTAAGTAGGAACGGCAGTATTAGCTATGTCTCTATTGTGCCATTTTTGGCTTCAGCAATAACCAAGAGCGACATTCACATTATCGATTGTGTTTGGCAGCACACTAGCTTAACCCCGATCTTGCCATGTGCGCCAAGCCGCTTTGACACCTACCCAAACACTCCGAGTATTTGTTTGGACATTTCCAGCTTGTTTTTTAACCTGTGTGAGACTCAGATCGACTTGCTGCGCCACTGCAGTGGCACTCTGCACCCCTTGGGACATTTCATCGCTCAGATCGCTCAACTCCAATCCTGCGAGTCTAATTGCTTCCAGTGTAGGGGGTAATTCTCGATCGAGTCTATCGAATAGTTTTTCTGCACTCCTAGCCGCACGAGACAAGTCTTGAATCGCTGGGAAAGCAGCAACCACTAGTGCTGTCAAACTGATAGCAACCAACAGTATCGAGCAGCCTAGGAATAGCAGCGGATCGAGGAGAGTCAAAGCGATAGTTGATAGTTGAATGTTACTCATCCACCTCATTAGAAGATTTGGAACGAGTGGAAGTTTCTAGTTCTCGCACGGATTGACTGGCGACAATGCCAGCAGAGATCGCGGTTGCTAGTCGATCGAGTGTATCATGCCACCGATCGCCAGCAGCAGCCGAGAGTTTGTCGGCTTGAAGTTGAATGCTACTCGAAATATCTTCTGCCATTTGGGGCACTGCCGACACTGTCTTATTCAGAATTTTGCGCGTATCTCGACCCTTGCGGGGAGCCATTAATAGCCCTGTGACAGCACCAATTGCCGCACCGATGAAAATGCCGCCGACAAATGTACCGCGATTTTTATCTGCCATAGATTGATACCACTCAACCGATATGTATTAGTTTAGATTAATTTTTTTCTTTTCCGTCGTCCCCACCACAAGATCGAGCAAATTGTAGAGCACACGAGAAACATATAGATCGGATAGACAACAATTTCCCATCGCCAACGATCGATCGCGAGGAAATTTAGCAGATTGGCAATGGTAAATAATGACCAAGCCAAGAGATCTTCACCTTCTGGATGACGTAAAGATTTACGAATAGTCGGTAGCGCACCCAAAAAATCGATGCCGATATTAATCCCTAGTGCGAGATATGGCGATCGATACACTCCCCATAATATCAAACCAATCCCCACTCCAACCAAACAGATTCGATCTAATTTCGTCCAGCCGCCCTCGCCAAATTTCAGCGCGAAGAGACTAGTCCCTAATGGCCCAATGACGTAACTCATCGGTACCCACATGGTGGAGTCAGCACCCGAGGCACGATAGCTCAACGCAATGATAACGCCGACAATCGACCAAATCCACCATGTCGCTCGATTCGGACGAGTTTTCCCCTGCCAAATTGCCCACCAGTAGGGCAAAAATCCACCTAATGATAAAACACCCGCGATCGCCCCCATCCATCCCTGTACAGTCAGTTTACTTACTCCAATTTGGTGAAAATTATCCTTAATCCCTAGCTCTCGATCCAATGCTATGGGTTATCGTCAGGACGAGGTGGAATTGAACTATCTGGAGAATTAACAATTGCCCGCAGCCGCAGCCAGACAGTCATTATCAACAGTAACGCAATCCCGATCGCCGTTACAACAATTGCCATCTGTTTGGCACCCTGCATCTGCATGGCAATAATCCCGCCAGCAAGAGTAACGCCCCACAAGATTGCGGCTGAATGTCTCTGGGAAAATCCTTGGGCTAATAACCGATGGTGGAGATGATCTTTACCAGGCGTACTGAGCGGATTATGACCCGACAGCAAGCGTTTGATAATCACCTGGCTGGTATCGATCACTGGCACGACAAACAACATAATTGTCGGGATCAGGGAAGTACCAGTTGTCACCTTGATATTGCCCAAAATACTAGTAGCAGCTAAAACATAACCCAAAAAATAAGCTCCAGCATCACCCATAAAAATCCGTGAGGGGTGATAATTATGCCGTAGGAAACCTAATGCTGCCCCTGCTACACCTGCACAAATCAGGGTAGCAGCAGCTCTAGTTTCAAATTGAGCGGATGCAGCTAGTAGACTCATCGCGGTAATGAAGCTCACTCCGCCAGCTAAACCATCCATCCCATCCATCAAATTTACCGCATTGGTAATCCCGACAATCCAAAAGACTGTAATGATAACTGATAGAATCCCATCGATCGGCGCACCAAAGTAAATAACATGAATTTGGATGCCACAGACTACCAGTAATAGTGCTGTCAAGATTTGGATCAGCAGCCGAAATAATGCAGGTAGTCCAAACTGATCGTCGATAAAGCCGACGATGACTAGGATCGAGCCACCGAGCAGGATCGCTAAGATCGCGACCTGTACTTTCGCCAGCACGATCGGCGAGAGACATCCTGCTAAAATAATTGCGGCAAGTACCCCTGTATAAATCGCCAATCCTCCCGCATTTGCACGCGGTTCTTGGTTGAGTCTGCGGGCATTAGGTTCATCTGCCCAACCTACCTTCAAAGCGAAAGTCCGTACTTTCGGAATAAATAAATAGGTCACAATCCATGCGAACATAAAAGTTAGTACTACGGCTAGCCAACCGCGTCCATGCGGGTCGGCAATACCGATCGAATTCATAAAACTCTCAAAAGTCATGCAGATTCCTGATTAAGAAGGGGAACGGGGGATTAAGTCGTAAATTGTAAATAGTCAGCGAGTTGTTGCTGAATCAGGGATGTTAAACCCCTTAATTAGTTAGATCGATAATTAATTTAGGTCGATCGCAATCGTGATGGTGATGTGAATGAGTGACTCGATCTGCGTTGCTATTGTTTACTGCTGTTGGCAAACAAGTTAAGCATACTCCAAAAAATTCGAGCGTATGGTAATAAATTTTAAATTGATGGAGTGATTCTAGTCTGTCTTCTAATTGCTCTACTGGGCACTCATCGATTGGAATCGATTGTCCGCAGTGCAAACAAGTCAGATGATGTCGATCTGCTTGCACACAACTATACAATGATTCGCCTGTTGGTAATGTTCGACCTTGAACGATCCCTTCCAACTTTAAACTCTCCAGGGCGCGGTAGACAGTAGCTAGCCCGACTGTTTGGTTTCGAGTTCGCAGTTCGACATAAATATCTTGAGCGGAAATCGCTCGATCGAATTGCTTTAGGAGCTGTAAAATACGTTCTTGGCTGCGAGTTCGATCGGATTTCATGGGAAGGCTTTAGGTGCTAGGTGTTAGGTGTTAGGTGTTAGGTGTTAGGTGTTAGGTGTTAGGTGTTAGGTGTTGGGTGTTAGGTGTTAGGTGTTAGGTGTTAGGTGTTAGGGAAGAGCCTTTGTGAATCGCTCGGATTGGTAAGAACCGCTACCTGGATTTATCAATAACGATCGATGCCGATCTGAATGACAGCCAAGTTTGTTACTAGTTTACAATTGGGAGTGGTAGATTTAAGTTGGCTCGTTGGCGAACGCGAGTGCGTCTGCCTTCGCAGAAGCCTACCGCAGGTAATCGGTGTACATTTAATTATCGCAAAGTTGAGGGATTCCGTTGAAGCAAAAATATCAGGCTCGCATTTACGTTACACTTCGTCCCTCGGTACTCGATCCGGCTGGTACGGCGGTACAGTCTGGTTTAGCACATATGGGCTACACTGATGTCGAAAGCGTCCGCATCGGCAAATACATCGAAGTCAGTCTCAGTGCCACCGACGAAGCCGAAGCACACAAACAATTAGATGTGATGTGCGACCAACTTTTCGCCAATCCAGTGATTGAGAATTATCGAGTTGAATTAGGGGATGGTGAATAGACAGATGGTGGATGGTGAATAGTGAATAGTGAATTTGGATTTAATCATTATTCGATCTTCCCACACCTCCCCACACCCCCCACACCTTCCCACACTCCCCACACCCCCACACCCTCCCCCCCCCTTCCTGTGAAATTCGGAATAATCGTCTTCCCTGGCTCTAACTGCGATCGCGATGTGGTATATGTTACCCGCGACTTACTCGGACAACCTACGCGCACTATTTGGCATGAAGAAACCGATCTACACGATGTAGATGTGGTTGTCGTTCCTGGTGGCTTTAGTTATGGTGATTACCTCCGGTGCGGGGCAATCGCTAGATTCTCGCCCATCATGAAGCAGGTTATCGCCCATGCCGAACAGGGTAAATATGTTTTAGGTATCTGTAATGGTTTTCAGGTGCTGACAGAGGCAGGATTACTGCCTGGGGCACTAGTTCGCAACCGTGACATGCACTTTATTTGCGACAGGGTTCCTCTTACCGTCGAGAGTACCGATTCCATCTGGACGCAAGGCTATGATAACACCTTAATTAATCTTCCGATCGCCCACGGTGAAGGCTGCTATCATGCCGATCCTGAGACACTCGATCGACTAGAGTCCAACGGACAAGTATTATTTAGATACGCTGGCACCAACCCCAACGGCTCATTAAATAATATTGCCGGAATTTGCAACGAAACCAAAAACGTGTTAGGAATGATGCCCCACCCCGAACGGGCAGCAGATCCGATCCTCAGTAACGCCGATGGCATTCAGTTGTTCAAAAATCTGGCGCAGGCTGGGTTGTGAGATCTGCTCGCTCGGAGGCTGGTAATTATCAATTATCAATTCTTGAATAAGCTGTAACCCATATGTCAATTGTCAAAAAGCGGACCCGAATCGGTCGATGGTTACTGAATGAGCATCGCTCACAGGATAGTACACATCACCCAACACATCCCTGGTGGCAGGTGATGTGTCTCACCGGAGTTGACTATTTTTCGACATTAGGGTATCAGCCAGGGATTGCGGCACTAGCGGCTGGTTCGCTGTCGCCGATTGCGACGCTGATTCTAGTCTTGCTGACACTGTTTGGCGCATTGCCGATCTACCGCAGAGTCGCGACAATCAGCCCCCACGGTGAAGGTTCGATTTCGATGCTAGCGCAGCTATTATCTTGGTGGCAAGGTAAGCTATTTGTGCTGTGTCTACTGGGGTTTGTGGCAACGGATTTTATTATCACGATCACTTTATCCGCAGCAGATGCCTCGGCGCATATCACTGAAAACCCCCTAGTGCATCAGTGGGCAGCAGGTAATGAGGTGATAATTACCCTCCTATTGATTGCTTTATTGGGTGGAGTATTTTTACGCGGATTCCAAGAAGCTGTCGGTTTAGCGGTAGTCTTGGTGGTAGTTTATCTATCTCTCAATCTCATCGTAATTATTGTTGGCATTGGGCACATTATCCAAAATCCAGCAGTACTGACGAATTGGCAACGAGAATTGTTTACCAGTCATGGCAATCCCGTGATGATGCTAGCCGCTTCAGCACTGCTATTTCCAAAATTAGCACTGGGTTTGTCGGGATTTGAAACTGGAGTCGCTGTAATGCCACTCGTAGCAGGCGATCCTGGTGAAACAGAAGACAATCCCGTCGGACGAATTAGGAATACTTACAAGCTACTGACGGTGGCTGCGCTGATTATGAGCTTCTTCTTGCTCACAAGTAGCTTGATTACCACAGTACTAATTCCCGCAGCCGAGTTTAAAGCGGGCGGGCCAGCCAATGGACGTGCTTTAGCTTACTTGAGTCATAAATTCTTGGGAGATGGCTTTGGGACGGTATATGACCTCAGTACGATCGCAATTCTCTGGTTCGCAGGATCGTCAGCAATGGCTGGATTATTGAATATCGTGCCGCGCTATTTACCACGTTATGGGATGGCTCCAGACTGGGCGAGGGCGACTCGTCCATTGGTGTTAGTATTTACGGCGATTGCCTTTATTGTGACGATTATTTTCAATGCAAATGTCGAAGCTCAAGGTGGAGCATATGCAACAGGAGTATTGGTATTAATGAGTTCGGCGGCTTTTGCCGTAACGTTATCAGTTAGGAAAGGGAGTAACGCCTCGATCTCTAGAACTTCGATGTTTAGTGTAATTACCCTATTATTTATCTATACCACGATCGTCAATATTGTTGAACGACCTGATGGTTTAAAGATTGCTAGTCTATTTATCGGTTCGATCGTGATTGTTTCTCTAGTATCCCGCGTGATGCGATCGACCGAACTGCGAGTAGACAATATTGAGCTAGACGAAGTAGCTCGAAACTTCATTGCCCAAGATACCAAGGATACCGTCAGATTGATAGCCCATCGCAAGCAGGTTGGAGATGAGAAGGAATATTATGAAAAAGAACGAGAAGTACGGGATGATAATCACATTCCTGAAACTGATTCAGTCCTATTTCTCGAAATTCAGATTTCCGATGCTTCAGAGTTTGTCCAAAAGGTCGAAGTTCAAGGTGCGCGAGTAGGTAGCTATCGGATTCTTCGCGCGAAAGGATCTGCGGTACCTAATACTATTGCCGCCATTTTACTCGATATTCGGAATCGGAATGAAACCGATCGATATCCCCACGCTTATTTTGGCTGGGCAGAAGGTAATCCCATTAAGTATTTGCTGCGGTTCTTGCTGTTTGGGGAAGGGGATACCGCCGTAGTCACCCGCGAGGTACTCAGACGCGCTGAGCCAGATCCTTCCCGCCGCCCAGGTATTCACGTCGGCGGTTAAGTTAATTAATAAGTAAGACAAAATAGATCCAAAGGCTTCTTTGAAGAAGCCTTTGGATCTCACCGGAATGGTCAAAATTCTCGTTGAAAATGGATACAGGCAAAAAAGGTGAAGAGGTTGTCGCCCAGTGGTTAATTAAGCGTGGGTTACTTATCCTCTATCATCGATGGCGATGGAAAAGAGGCGAAATCGACCTAATCGCCACCGAATCTGACACCCTGCTATTTATCGAAGTCAAAACCCGAAATCGATCGAATTGGGATGCAGATGGACTACTGGCTATTACCCCCCAGAAGCAGGCCAGAATCGTCCGTACCGCCGAGCTATTCCTCCTCAAGCATCCACACCTATGCGAGCAACCTTGCCGCTTTGACGTGGCTATCGTCCGCCATCAGCCCATAAATCGATCGATCGTTGGGACACCGCTCCATATTTTGGCGGATCTCACCGCTGGCGAGCATCTGCTATTAATTGACTATATTCCTGGTGCATTCGACGGATAAATTTAATTCTCATCGTCATCTCCAAACGACTCAAAATAGGTCAGTTTGCACGAGAACTAGCAGGGGATCGGAATTTTTTAATAATTGGCAAATTTCATTTGAAAAAGTGTATTCAAATATACAAATAATTAGATCGAAAATACGCTGAAATGAAGGGCGAATGCGTTATGATATCTCCGTAGATTTACCGTTGCCAGAGGAGTATTAGCTAAGAGAATATGAGAGCAGTGCGGAAACCCGTCAGTACCAACGGAGTAAATTGATGCTGATGAACGATACTGTTAAAGCCAATCTCGCTTTCTTTCCGGAAATTGCCTGCTAGTGTGCGTAGTTTATCAATAGATGAACATTTCACTCAGGAACGCAGTCATGAATAGTTATCTCCCCGACACCACTAATACATCTCATATTATGGTTTCTAATCTATCAAAACTTGCTCGTTCTATCTCTAACGGATTTATGTCACAAGTAACAATCGATCCTCGTCACTCATCCAAATTCGATCTGTTCAAACCACTGCGTGAATGGTTGGACAATCTGAAGATTTCTAATCCCCGATTAGCTCACAAACTTTGTCAACTCATCCCCTCTCAATGTCCCTTTGAACGCGATCTCAATTTATTTGGACGCACGCTCGTACACATTCCTCCCATGTGCAAACTCAACCCCCTTTACGAGGAAGTTGTGATGCTTAGGTTCAAAGCAATGTGTTATCTCGCTGACGAATGTGGCGAAGATATCAGTCAATATTGCTAATTAGGGGGTAGAGGGTAGGTAATACTTAGGCTCCGCTCAGTGCAAGCTGCTCAGTACAAGTGGTGAATATCGATCGAGCTTGACGTAGAATAGAGAGTCCAGCCTAGATCGATCCTAATATGTCCAAGCAACAGTCGCCCCAGCAGCCAGAACCACATTCGATATTAGCCGAAATTCGGGCTACGCGCCTGGTTAAAGCCGACAAACTCCGCGAAATAGGGATGAATCCCTACGCTTACAATTGGGTATCTACTCACCAAGCCGCAGCATTACAGCTAGAGTACAAAGATTTAGCTAGTGGTGAGGAAGTAGATATCCCCGTCTCGATCTCCGGACGAATCATAGCACGGCGGGTGATGGGCAAATTAGCTTTTTTTAGTATTCAAGATGAGACAGGTACGATTCAGCTCTATCTGAATAAGCAGCAGATTGAGGAAGGGATGTCAGCTCTTCCCGACGCTTTTAGTCATCTCAAACAATTAACCGATGTCGGTGATATTGTCGGCGTGAAGGGGACGATTAAACGCACGGAGAAAGGGGAATTATCCATTCTCGTCAACGAATATGTGATGTTGACGAAATCCTTACTCCCCCTCCCTGATAAATGGCACGGTTTAACCGATGTCGCCAAACGCTATCGTCAACGCTATGTCGATTTAATTGTTAATCCCTCGGTACGCGATACATTTAGAAAACGCTCCCTGATTACCGCCGGAATTCGTCGCTATCTCGAAAACCTCGACTTTATCGAAATCGAAACCCCCGTCTTGCAGTCAGAAGCCGGCGGAGCCGATGCACGTCCATTTAATACCTATCACAATACCCTCGAAATGCCGCTGTACCTGCGGATTGCTACCGAGCTACACCTAAAACGGTTAATCGTCGGTGGGTTTGAGAAAGTATTTGAACTAGGGCGGATTTTTCGTAACGAAGGTGTCTCCACCCGCCATAATCCCGAATTTACCAGCATCGAGGTATATCAAGCCTATGCTGACTACGAGGATATGATGACGCTCACCGAGGATATGATTACCACCGTCGCGCAGTCAGTACTGGGAACCTTGGAAATCAGCTATCAAGACACCCCCATTAGTCTGACAGCTCCCTGGCGACGAGTGACGATGAACGATATCGTCAAAGAAACCACAGGTTTAGACTTTAGTACCTTCGATTCTCTAGAGACAGCTCAAACAGCCGTCAAAAACGCGGGAATTCATGGCTGTAATGACGTTAAAACCCTCGGAAAACTCTTGAACGAGGTATTCGAGCAAAAGTGTGAATCAACCCT
>JANOPX010000347.1:0-20844 GCA_031422115.1 Chamaesiphon sp. VAR_4_metabat_408
TAGGTTGGGTTAGCCTCGAAACCCAACAGTCTTAGAGCGTTGGGTTTCGAGGCTCAACCCAACCTACAGATGTGTATATCCAATTCATTGCTTAAAAAGGGGCGATCGAATCATCAGATAACAACTCGAAATATTGTTTAATCAATATTTTTCAACCGCTCCTCTGCCCATTTTCGTAGCTCTTCATCAGGATCTTGTGTAGATCGATCGCGCAATAATTCGATTAGTTCTGGTCGATCGATATAATGCTTGACTAATGCTTCTAGAGCAGTTTTTCTGGGGTTAAAATAGCTGTCATCTTGATATGGATCTTGACTGGCTATTTGGCAAAGTAACTCAAATATCCCATCAGCTTGAATGTAATATTGACCGATCGACCTCACTGCTGCTTGTCGAACCGATTCATTTTGGTCGTGGAGAGCGGCGAAGTTTTGGAGCCAAGTTAGAATCCCAGGTTCGGTGTGATAATGTTCACCGATCGACTCCACTGCTGCCCCTCGAACCCATCCATCTTGGTCGTGGAGAGCGGCGAAGTTTTGGAGCCAAGTTAGAATCCCAGGTTCGGTGTGATAATGTTCGCCGATCGACTCCACTGCTGCCCCTCGAACCCATCCATCTGGGTCGTGGAGAGCGGCGAAGTTTTGGAGCCAAGTTAGAATCCCAGGTTCGGTGTGATAATGTTCGCCGATCGACCTCACTGCTGCCTCTCGAACAAATCCATGTTTGTCTTGGAGAGCGAAGTTTTGAAGCCAAGTTAGAGTGTCAGGTTCGTCGGTATAATATTTGCCGATCGAGTCGATGAGCGAGTTGCCAGCTTCATAACTAAGTAAAATCTCCGACTGGCTTTCGACCTCATTTTTTAGCTTTTCTTTTAATTCCGCTGCTATGGAAGAGAGCGATTCAGGATCTCTAACTTCAGCAAAGCATTCTATGGCTAACTGCAAATGTTGAAAAGCTTCTTTATTTGCACGCTTATTATCATCTAAATAATCCGATCGATCTACTTCTCGCCCCATCAAGAACTCTACTAATTGCCCTGCCCATATGGGTTCTAATAACCCACAAATCAATCTCAGCACCTCATGCCAAGTCTTATCCTGCCAATGCTCACCAAAGATATCATCCCGTAATTGATCTAGTGATAAGGAGCGTTCTTTTTCAAATCGGCGAACGATCTCTGTCGCGCAAAAATATTCTAAGAAAGTACGGTGAACGAACCCATAAGTATCCGCCCCTCGATCGCACAGGATATAATTACGCGATCGTAATTGACCAATGAGTTGCCCCGCCGTCACCCACGCTCTATCGCCAATCTTTGGTTTTAAATAGGCTGTTAATATATCCTGCAATCGCCCACCATCGATCAGATTTCCCGCAAGTCCTTTTTCGCCAGACTGCATCTCATAGGCGATCGTTCGTAGCATTGCTTGTTTTTCTCTGAGTCCGATTTCTAGAGATCTATCCAAGCTCTTGCCCTCCACATCCCAATGATGTAGCAATACCCGCGATGATTGGTCGTAAAGTTCCGCTCGATCTCTGGGTAGAGACTCCCGCCGATTGAGGATCGCCATCATCGTCAATAGCATGGGATTATCAGCTAGATTGGCAATCGCGGCGGAATTGTCGATCGCATCCTTCAGCCGCTGTTTGAGCCGCTCTTTTTCTGGATCTTTGCCTAGTGCAAGCTGATACCATCGATCGATAAATTCCTCAATCTGGGATCTGTCCAATTCCTGCAACGTAAAATGCTGGAAATTGGCATCTCGCAATCGTTCGGGATTGTAGCCAATTATCCGCGAAGTGACAATGATTTTAGCGGCGGGATACTGTTGAGTGGCAAAATTGGCAATCTGATCGACAACACATTGATAATGTTGTCGATCGAATACTTCATCCAATCCATCAAACATCACCAAACAGGGTTTAGTTCGCAAATATTCGTCGAGCTGATGGCGATCGAATCGCCGATCTGCCCTCGTGCCAAGCTCCAAAAATTCTAGAAAACTGTCCGATGCCGATCGATCGTTCACATATTCTCGCAACTCAATTAGTAGGGGAAATCGCTCCGTCTTGCCCTCTGCCCAGTCTAGAGCTAGATATTGCAATAAAGTCGATTTACCAGACCCAGGATCGCCCAGAACCACCGCACGTTGACAGTTTGGCGACTCGATCGCCGTAATTACTGGCTCTGGCGATTTTTCCAAATATTGACGGCGATATTGTTCTGCTTGCTCGGAATTGAGATCTCGATCCAATTGTCCAGATGCGAACAACGCCTGCTTATAATGTTGTGGAATCTCAAATCGTGATGGTGGGAGAGCTTCGCGGACATTTTGCTCGATCCACATCTGCCAGAGCCGAATCTGATATTCTTTATCGGTACCCAGTGTGTTGAGTTTCAGACTACCATAGCTATCTTTCAAACTTTGAGGATAGCCATTAACATCAAATCCTACGGGTATGGGTGCGATCGATTTTTGCACCTTGGTATTAGCTTCGATCGCCTTGGTATTACCTTCTTTCACCTCAATATCGATGAGTTTCTGCTCCTTTTCATTCTGCTTTCTCAGTCCTTTTACCGCTGCTTGATATTTTTCAATCAGCAAATCCCAGTTAAAATCTGCTGGAAAGGGCACTCCTGACGGCTGATATTTCTGAGTCCAAATCTGTTGGATTCGATCGACGATAAAATCCCAGCCAAAAGCTGCTGGGAGCAATCCTGATGGCGGATATATCTGAGTCCAAATCTGTTTGATGTGATGGATTTGAGTGCGATCGTACTCAAAATTTGAGTCAAAAGATTTTAAAAGTAATTCCTTAACATCGAGATCTGAAACTAGCTTGCCGAGATATTTATCGTATTTTTTATGCTTAATCTCTTTATCATCAACACCGCGATCGCGTAATTCCTGAAGAAATAGAGCGACAAATTTCTCGATCGCCTTTCGCCTAACCTCTTAGGACTTACGAGATCCATCACCCTCTTGACTGCTTTAGGTGCAGCCCAAGTAATAATGGTAGTCGGGTCAATAGGAAAAGTCATAATTAAAAAGCCTCAGCGGATTGGCTACAACACGTATTTCACAGATATCGTACCGCATTTGAAACTTTTTGATTGTGACAGAATTATCATTTGAAGCATAAGGTACTCTCATCCGCGATCGATTTCGATCGTAAATTTGACACGCTCAAAACTGGATGCCACGATAGACTCGTTCGATCGCAAAGGTTAGTCCGATACTTTCTAGTTCTACCGTATCGCCATCAACGTAATTGGTCACTTCCCACTTGTCACGATCGTTCTTGCAGAATACTTCAATTTCGATTTCTTCAGCACTGACTAAAACGTATTCAATTAAGCTAGTCGATCGCTGATAGAGCTTGAATTTCTTGCCTCGGTTATAAGCTTCTGCGAAGGCAGACGCTACGCGAACAGTACTAGGGGATAGTACTTCGACTATCAGCGATGGATAGCTGATAAATTGAGTAGTCTGTAAATCTCTCTCATCACAGGTGACACTTGCATCGGGGTAAACGTACTTTTCTGATGCTTGAATCTTAATTTTGACATCTGAATTAAGTGCGATACACTTATCAGATCCGTTGAGGCGATCGTCAATCAAAGAAAAGATTCTACCACTGATACGTCCGTGATTGACCGTTCCACCACTCATGGCAAAGACTTCGCCATCGAAGTACTCGTGCTTGATTTCCTGCTGCTCTTCCCAGGCAAAGTATTCTTCGGGAGTAAGTCGGGGGGAACGCTCTTGTGTTGCAACCATATATAATCTCAATTGATGGGAGATTGGTAAAATTATACCACTGAAGCAACTCCAATTGAGAATAGTCTATTCGATTCGGCAGAGCCGACGCTGTGCGAACGAAGCTATAGCAGTCGCCACATCGGTTGAGACACTTTAGATCTTAGTCCGCGTAGGCGGACTTTGCATCACTAGCGGCGATTTCAATCGCTGTGTTGTCTTAACCGCCATACATTAAAATTAGATCGATTCCATAGTTATCTTTATGCGCCGCGATACAATTTTTTATCAGTTATTTCGTCAGTCTCCAAGCTTATTATTTGAACTATTAGACAATCCGCCGCAAGATGCACTTGAATATACATTTGAAGCGATCGAGGTCAAGGAAACGGCCTTTCGACTTGATGGAGCCTTTTTGCCACCTTCTAAATTGGGAATAGTTTATTTTTGTGAGGTTCAATTTCAGCTTGATGAGTTGTTATATGAGCGGATGAATAGTGAAATCGGTATTTATGTTTATCGCAATCGAGCGCGATTTGCCGATTGGCAAGCAGTGGTAATTTATCCGAGTAGAAGCATGGAACAATCCTGCACTGATACGGTACGAGAGTTGTTATTGAGCGATCGAATCAAACGAGTATATTTAGACGAGCTGGGTAAGATCGAGGATTTACCAATTGGGTTGGGATTGATGGTGCTCACGATTTTGGAGGGAGATGAGGC
Organism: Chamaesiphon sp. VAR_4_metabat_408; assembly: GCA_031422115.1. Lineage (GTDB taxonomy): Bacteria > Cyanobacteriota > Cyanobacteriia > Cyanobacteriales > Chamaesiphonaceae > Chamaesiphon. Next base: position 4,485 of record JANOPX010000347.1, read on the forward strand.
GAAGAGCGAAGCAAAAGGGCTAGTCAGTGGTACTAGGCGAATGCTAGGCGATCGATCCCTCGCAAGTCGAGATATAATTGATTTGATATCGACAATTATTATCTACAAATTTAAAAATCTAACTAGAGAAGAGGTAGATGTGATGCTGGGAATTGAATTGCAACAAACTAGAGTTTATCAAGACGCGATGGCTGAGGGTGAAGCCATCGGCGAAGCCAGAGGTGAAGCCAGAGGTGAAGCCAAAGCAGCTCTGGCTCTGATTCTCCGTTTATTGAACCGACGGGTGGGAAATATTTCAAGTGATGTCGAATTGCGGATGAAGGCATTATCCCTGAATCAGTTGGAGGAGTTGCTAGATGCAGCTCTAGATTTTACTCAGCCGGGGGATTTGCTGGCTTGGTTAGAAGATCGACAGGTTTAGGGTTTGGATCGGTATACTATTCCACCGAAACGGTAAAATAAGCGGATATACCGATCGCCAATTTTTATGACTGCTCTGCCCAAACATCACAAAGCCAAAGCTCAGAAGCCCAATAGCAAACGCCCTGCGAAGGAGCTTTGTAGTGAGTGTGGGTTGTGCGATACCTCTTATATTCATTATGTGAAGGAGGCTTGTGCTTTTCTCCATCAGCAGATTCCAGCGTTGGAGATGGAGGCGCATGGGCGGAGTCGGGATTTGGAGCGGGAGGATGACTTGTATTTTGGCGTGCATCAGCAGATGATGTCGGCGCGAAAAATTGAGCCGATTCCTGGGGCGCAATGGACGGGAATTGTCAGTACGATCGCGATCGAAATGTTGGAGCAGGGGCTGGTAGAAGGGGTTGTCTGCGTTCAGAATACGCCAGAAGACCGTTTTCAGCCAATGCCGATTATCGCTCGTTCTAGAGCGGATATTCTCGCGGCTCGTGTGAATAAGCCGACGCTTTCGCCGAATCTCTCTATTTTGGATCTGATTGCTGAGTCGGGGTTGAAGAAGTTGCTGGTAATTGGGGTAGGTTGTCAGATTCAGGCTTTACGAGCGGTAGAAAAGGAGTTGGGTTTGGAGCAGCTCTATGTGCTGGGTACTCCTTGTACGGATAATGTGACTCGCGCTGGGTTGCAGAAGTTTTTGGATACGACTAGTCGATCGCCCCAGACGGTGGTTTATTATGAGTTCATGCAGGATTTTAACGTCCATTTCAAGCATGAGGATGGTTCGACAGAATTAGTACCATTTTTTGGATTGAATACGAAGGAGTTGAAGGATGTGTTTGCACCCTCCTGTTTGAGTTGTTTTGATTATGTCAATTCTTTGGCAGATTTGGTGGTAGGTTATATGGGTGCGCCATTTGGGTGGCAATGGATCGTCGTCAGAAACGATCGCGGTCAACAGATGCTAGATTTGGTAAATGATGCGATCGAAACTCAAGCGGTGATGTCTAAGGGCGATCGCAAACCAGCAGTTCAACAAAGCATTCCAGCTTATGATAAAGCCGTAACTCTACCAATGTGGGTAGCGAAGATAATGGGCGTAGTTATCGACAAAATTGGGCCGAAAGGATTAGAATATGCCAGGTTCTCGATCGATTCTCACTTCACTCGCAACTATCTATTTACCAAACGCAATTATCCCCATAAACTAGAGCAACACGTCCCAGAATATGCCAAGAAAATTGTTGCTCAATATAAATTACCTGAATAGAGGGGTAAGAGATTTGTAGATGGCTTTGTTTATGAATCTAATGACGTTGGCGTAGCCTCTCGTAAGAGAATCGTGCCAAAAATCTCATTCAAACCCGCCCTCCTCACTAGCGATGTAGGGGTGAATATTAACAAATCCAAAATCCAAAAGCTGTAATGAAAAAAAAACCGAACCCCAGGCAGATTTTAATTGGAGTTGGAGCGACTGCTCTAGTCGCAGGTGTGGCTGGCTTTGGCATCTCGAAATTTCTTGGTGGAAAACCAGCAGCATTAGACATCACTAATGGAGTCAACTTATTACCAGAAGATACTTTGATGTCGATCGCAATTTCTACAGATGCCGAACGTTGGCAGAAATTACGCGAGTTTGGGGTGCCAGAAAGTAGGGGTGTCTTCGAGCAAAAATTGACAACACTCCAGACAGATTTTTTGACAAATTATGGTTACGATTATCAGCGGGATATTCAGCCTTGGGTAGGCAAACAAATCTTATTTGCTTATTTGTACGATCGAGGCGCGAAAGTAGAGAAAGCAGTAGCGGAAAATGTGCCCAAACAGCAGATCGTCACACTCCTTCCCATCGCCAATGAAGGAGCGGCAAAACAAGCCCTAGAAAGCGTCAAAACACCGATCGATGCTAACTTAGTCGAAAGTAACTATAAAGGGGTCGCCATTAGGGAAATTAAGGGCAAAAAGGGGACTATCGCCAGTGCCGTGGTGGGGAACTTTGTGGTAATTGCGACCGATCGACAAGGATTGGAACGCATCATCAATACCCAACAAGGCGGTAAATCTCTTGTCACAGTATCAGGATACAACAACGCCCTCCAAGAAATCGAGATCGATCGACCATTTGCCCAAATCTATCTCAATGTTCCCGCCGCTACTGCTCTAACTGCGGCAAATTCGCCTCAGAAATTGGCAGTCGATAAAATTGCCCAATCTCAATCCCAACAAGGCATAGCCGCCAATGCTACCCTAGAACCCGAAGGCATCGCCTGGAAAGGAATTTCCTGGCTCAAACCCAATGCCAAGCCCAAACTAATCGTCGAAAATCAAGGTCAAAACCTGGCGGATAATCTTCCCGATAATACACTGATAATGTTATCTGGCGGAAATCTACAACGGTTGTGGCAAGACTATGTTAATGGTGCTGAAAACAATCCCCTCGCACCCTTCAAACCCGATGATGCCATCAAAAATCTCGAAGGTTTGACAGGATTGAATCTAAAATCGGAAATCCTCAACTGGAGTAAAGGCGCGTTTGGGATTTCCATGGTGCCCAAAGTAGACAAAACTGATACAGAATTTGGAGCGGGATTGGTATTGATGCAGCAAGTTAGCGATCGAGCCGCCGCAGATGTAGCTTTTGGTAAACTAGATAGTAGAATGAGCAAGAAGCAGGCATTCAAAGTCGAAAAAGCCAAATTAGGCGGCAAAGATGTCGTCAATTGGGTATCGCCACTTAGTGGTACCGCAGCTACACATGGTTGGATTGATAACAATCTTGCTTTCCTCACATTAGGCGCGCCTGTGGCGAATAGCTTCCTACCCCAACCTGGGAAAAAATTAGCAAATAATCTAGCATTTCAACAAGCTACTCGATCGAGTTTAAACCCCCATAACGGTCAATTTTTCATCGATCTCGATCGCACAATCAATACGGGTAATTTACCCATACCTTATTTAACCCCTGAAATTGCGGCTTTGTTCAAAGGCTCTCGCAGTTTGGGTGTGACAAGCTCGATCCTCAATGAATCTAGCAATCGCTTCGATCTATTCATTGCCCTCAAAAAGGTCGCTGGAGCTGCGAAACTGCCTCCCGCACCGCCAAAGCCAAAAGTTGTCAAACCATCGCCTAGTCCATCGCCTAAGACTTCGCCGAGTACATCCCTCGACCCCTCCTTTATCAATCCATCCCTTAGTCCATCTCCGACTACATCCCCTAGTACTTCACCTAGCCCATTTCCTCGGTTTTAAATCCCAAGGTTATGTAGCAAAGGTTTACACTAAGCAATAGTATATTTAAACTGTTACAAGATATGAGCATATCTTGCAACAGGTATTAGATTACTAGTTCTTGAACCCTTGGGTACCCACGAGGGCATTCGTGTCAACTTAACGATATTGGCAACGAGATTACGTCATTACAGCCACTGTCACGATCGTCATTACTACGAGAGAATAAGGCTTTCAGCACTTATAATTTCCTTAAGTTGACACGAATGCCACGAGGGGCACCCCTACAGGTTAACGGTAGGAGGTTTACTTGTTGTAAGTGATTAAATCCTCATTACTTATTACTTATTACTTATTACTTAACTAATCTCCCGACTTTGCCAAAATTGTTCGGCAAAAGCCACTGTTGGGTGCATGGGAGCCTTGGGTTTGGTTTTGAGCGTCATCCCCGAATCGTGGAGAAATTTGTCGCCTTTCTTGTGATTGCAAGTTTCACAGGCGATCGCCACATTATCCCATGTATGGCTACCACCTTTGGAGCGAGGAATGACATGATCGATCGTCAGTTGTCTCGCGCTCCCACAGTACTGACAGCGATGTCCATCGCGCCTGAGCAGCTCGCGCCGACTGACGCTAGGTAGCTTCCAGAGCCGCTCGGCGGTAGTGATTTTGAGCCGAATATGGTGGGGTACTTCGATCGTTACAGAAGGCGACCTCAATTCCCAGACAAGTTTGGTATCTTGTAAGTCTAGTGGCTCCGCTCTTCCGCTCAAAAGTAATGTCACAGCACGTTTGATATTAATCCGCGCCATTGGCAAATAATTGGTGGAAAATACGACGACAGAATTGTTCAGTACAGATGGGAACATAGATCTAAACTCGATCGTGACAGGTTGCATAGTATTTGAGCCTCTTAACACACAACCCCCGTTGTCTGGATAGACAAGCGGGGGTTACAAGAAGATTGATGCTTTCTTGATGATTTAACTGTCTCTACGTCGATAACGGCGTAACAACAGTTATTTTCCCGCAATGGATAAATGCAGATAGGTATAGATGCAGTCGTTCGTTTGGTGTACCATCGATCTTGTCTAGCTCATCACGATTGTCCTGTCCGACACTCGCTAATCGCCACAAATTACTCTCCCCGCGCTCTGGAGAGCTGGAGTAGGAGTGGTTGATAGATGAGATAGTAGGGCGATTAAACACAGAAAATGCTAGTCTTCATTACTCATAGATGGGTTTTGAGATCTCGATTCGGGGTAGCTGAGATCGCAAATTGTTTTCTTAACATTATAACTTAACCTATTTCTAATACTACATTAAATATTACTTAAATAATTGTTTGGGAATTGGGCTTTATAAGTTGCATGAGCATAGCCTCAACTGCTACCAAAAAACAATCTCCCAGATAAGGTGTACTAACCATTCGCCCCCAGTCCCCCAGTCCCCCAGTCCCCCCGTCATGTCTCAAATCACCCTCGCCGACTATATCTACCCAGCTATCCAAAAACAATATGTAGCAATTCTCAGCCATGAAGCAGATGTCATTAATGATGGCGATGTTGAAGCAGTACATCAAATGCGAGTTAGTCTCCGCCGCATGAGATCGGTAATTCAAGCTTTTGTGCCAATTTTGGATATCCCCAAAGTAATGGGTGAAAAACAGATCGCCAAAGTCGCTAAAATCCTCGGTAAAGTTCGAGATTTGGATGTTTTGCATGATACCTGTAAAACACACCAAATCGATTTACCAGAATCAGAACGAGTATATCTAAATGAAGTCCGCTCGTCGATCGTCAAACGCCGTCGTAAAGCAATTGTCAAAGTTCAATCTATGTTTGAGACTGAGGATTATCAATATCTAAAGTTATCGATAAATAATTGGCTCAATCACGCTCAATATATGCCGATCGTCCAAGTACCGATCGCTGATATCTTACCATATTTAATTTTACCTGTAGTGGGCAAACTATTTCTCAATTCTGGCTGGTGGAGCGATCTAGATTTAGCCTCAATCGATCGACCCGAACTAGCATTAAGTGAATTTTTGGTCGTTAATGGATCCGCTTTGCACGATCTTCGCAAGCAGGTAAAAGCCACACGCTACTTGATGGAACTATTTCCCGATCGATATAGCCTTCACTATAATGATTATCTTCACGATCTCAAGCAAATCCATCAACTATTAGGGCAGATTCAAGATAATATTATTTTTGATGGCTTTATCAAACGAGTTTTGGGCAAACATGCCAATAGTAAGTTGCCAACTGTCTATAAACAGATCGCCCATCAAAACTATCTCACTTGGCAAACATGGCAACCAATTTGTCACAAATACCAACAATCTGCAACCAAACAAGCATTTCATTTATTATTGATTCAAGAAATAATTGGCGGGTAAGCCATTGGATTTTGGATTTTGGATTAAATAATGGCGTAACTCGTTACACTCCTGGGAAAATAGAATAATGAAGGATATTTATGATGTTTGAAAGTAGTGAAGAGCAGATCGATTATGCTAGTTTAGAGGAGTGGGAAATACCTGGTTTGGATAACGATCTAATTTGGTCGATATTGAATGAGACTATGACGGATCTTCAGGTCGATCGGATCTTATGGCATCATTTGGGATATCGATATATTGCTAGCGATAACTCTTGGGATGTGAGTCAAGTAGATCCAGACTGGGTAGCAGTTTATCCCGCCCCTCCCGATTTTATCGCTAGTCGTCCAGCAGCGGTGAAATTGACTCGATCGATTCCCGCCGCCAACAAACAACTCCTCAAAGAAAAACTCGGCTTTAAGGGCTACAAAATCGGCGAATTTGGCCCCCGCCAAACCCGTCGAGCAACTGCGGCGAGTTGGTTATTAAGTTATATGGAAGAATCGCCAGCATAAAATTTATCAAGTAGCAAGGGTTTAGAGCAGGATTTGAATCCCTATTTCAAAACCCTACTTATTACTTATTACTTATTACTTAATCAACACCGTCTCCCCTGTCTCCGCCGAAACTCTTGCAGCATCAGCAACCCGGAGAGTCGCCAAACTGTCGATCGGCGTGACATAATTTTGTTTACCATCGAGGAGAGCATCGATAACAAACTCTGTATCTCTGGCAAATAGTCCCTTCCGCGAACCGAGATCTATGAGGGTAGTTTTATCCGCCTGAATTAATACCCCCTCATCGCCATTAAATATTAGCGCGCCATTTGCGCCATGCACCTCAAACTTGCGAGCATTTTCCCACAATCCTTCACCTTTACCATAAACCACCTCACCGATCGCATTGCTACTCTCAAACCGTAATTGCGCCGTACAGAGACAAGTCCCATAATATTCGCCCTCACCACCCCAATACTGATTCTGACAACTAATACTTTTGACCGCCCCAAATAGATCGCTGAAGCGATGGAGGCGAGAAAGAGCACCAGTGAGGGGAAATCCGAACTCAGAGCGATGGAATGTCCATTTTTCGGGTGCAGGGCGTTGAGTCACGATCGTCGTGTAGCGGGCGTGATAGACCTCACCGATCGCACCGAGCCATTCTCGCATAGTTTGATGGAGTCCGCCGAGGAGTTCGATATGCTCGACATGGAGTAATACGCCATGTCGAGCGGCGAGGGCGATAATTTCTGCGCCATCGTCAGGATCTAGCGTGAGTGGATATTCGACGATCGTATGTTTGCCCGCCATAATAGCACCACGGACGATCGCACTATGTTCGGAATTGACTGTGGAAACAATGACTAAATCTATATCCTCGCGAGTTACTAATGTCTGCCAATCGGCGATCGCCTGTACTGCAAAAGCCTCTGCAAAGGCTCCCGTGCGCGCTGGCTCTCTACCTGAGACAGCGATTAATTGAGTGCGGGGTTCGGCTAAGATAGTTTGCGCCCGAATTTTGGCAGCAAATCCCGTTCCTACCAATCCAACTCTTATCGGAAGAGGGATTTTTGCATAACCAGTCATTTCGGGCATGAGATTCTTAAAATGTTGGATTAATTAATAAAATTGATAATCAAACTTAATGCAGTGCAACATTATAGCCCCAAAGCGGTTTATTTTACGTGTCTTTTGCAGTTCCTCGCCCTTAATGGCTGAGATATAAGTAATAAGGATGAATCCTCGCAGTTTGATTACGAATACCGTTGGACTCTGGGTGGATCGATCGATACAGATGGGGAAGTTTTCCCTTAGTATTCAAGTAGAGATAAAAAATACCGCTATTGGCTGGGTCATCCTGTCGATGGGAGTCGCTCACTTTATTTTGGAGTTGGCGACGGTATAAGTAGGGATCTTGTCCGTACAGCGGCATTTTAAGCGAAATAGAGAGGAATCTGACATGGCAACTTTCAAAGTTACACTCATCAACGAAGCTGAAAACCTTAATAAAACCATTGAGGTAGCTGATGATACTTATATTCTAGATGCAGCAGAAGAGCAAGGTATCGACCTTCCTTATTCTTGCCGTGCTGGTGCATGTTCGACTTGCGCTGGTAAAATCACTGCTGGGGAAATCGACCAATCCGATCAATCTTTCTTAGATGATGACCAAATCGAAGCAGGTTATGTCCTGACTTGTGTTGCTTATCCTAAGTCTGATTGCACCATCATGACTCACCAAGAAGAACAACTCTACTAAGAGTTCGTCTCTAGAGTAAAACCAGCTCGTACATCCCCGACTTCTCTTTTGAAGTTGGGGATGTTGTTGTAGTAACAGTTGGGAGTTGGGGGTTGGGAGTTGGGGGTTGGGAGTTGGGAGTTTGGATTGTGCGATCGATAAAACCCTAGCATAAACATACCTCTACAACGTAGGGTGGGCATTGCCCACAGACCATTTCCGATTTAGTAATATAAACATTTGAGTTGATTAGTATCGATTGCCTCTGATATGCTGAACGCTCGATTTGCTCGATCTCTTAGGGTACCGGAGGTAATCGAATCAGACAGTATAGAGTCTTTTTGCTTCGGTTAACATGGTCTGTGGGCAGTGCCTACCCTACAGTTTTACTACAGTGTAGGTTCTGATTCCCGACAATTGCTAGAGGAGGCTAGGTTTTGTACGGTGGTTATTGGCGATCGACACAAACCCTAGCATAAACCTACCCCTACAGTCCCTTGTCCTGTATGCTCTCAATTGCTGCTTCAAGCGCGATCGAAATATGCGTCCAATGGGTACCCCCCTGACAAAAAGCTGTATATGGCTCCCGCAATGGGCCATCAGCCGAAAACTCCGATGTGCTACCATCGATAAATGTCCCCCCAGCCATGATTACCTCGCTCTCATATCCGGGCACTACTGCCGGAATCGGGCTAACATAGGCATCGATCGGTGAATTTTGTTGAATCGCTTGACAAAAAGCAATTAACTTCTCCCGCGACCCCAATTTAATCGCCTGAATTACATCCCGACGAGGAACTAGTGGTTGTGGATTGACAGGATAGCCCAATTTGTCGAATACATAGGCGGTCAAATGATTGCCCTTCATCGCTTCGCCTACCATTTGCGGCGCGAGGAATAAGCCTTGAAATAGGAGCCGATTTTGGTCGTATGTCGGCCCCCCTTCAGTGCCGATACCTGGTGCTGTCAGCCGACAAGCAGCCGCCTCCACCAAGTCTTTTCGCCCTGCGACATAGCCGCCACCCGTAGCAATGGTTCCACCAGGATTTTTGATCAGGGAGCCAGCAATCAAATCTGCACCTACATGGGGAGGCTCTCGATCCTCGATAAATTCTCCATAACAATTATCTACAAAGCAGACCGTGTTTGGGTTCTGCCGTTTGACGATCGACACAATTCGCTCGATATCGGCGATCGATAAAGACGATCGCCAAGCATAACCACAAGACCGCTGAATTAGCACCAAGCGGGTGTGCTGTTCGATCGAATGACCCAAAGTATCCCAATCGATCTCCCCGCTCTCCTGAAGGGCTAATTCGCGGTAGCTGATGCCAAATTCCTTGAGAGAACCTTGCCCCTCTCCCCGCGTGCCGATCACTTCCTCCAAAGTATCGTAAGGCGCACCCGCCACCGAGAGCATTTCATCCCCAGGACGTAGTACTCCAAATAGAGCACAGGCGATCGCATGAGTCCCCGAAACAAACTGAACCCTTACGGCGGCTGCTTCTGCACCGACGATATCTGCAAATACTCGATCGAGTGTCTCGCGCCCCAGATCGTCATGTCCGTAACCGCTGACACTAGCAAAATGCCTCACCCCCACCCGATGATGACGGTAAATTTCCAAAACTCGACGGATATTACCCTTGACTTGACAGTCAATACCGTCAAAAATCTGAGATAGTGCCTTTTCTGCCGCTAGAATGTGTAATGCGCTGTTCATGATTCGATCGGGTAAACTATTTGCCCGCTGAGTCTGCACGCAGATCGGGCATATCATCATATCAAAACTCTCCACAGGTTATCGCATGACTGTTGCCGCATCAACAAAACTTCGTCTCGACTGGACGATGATTATCGCACTGGCGATCTTTCACATTGGCGCAATTTGTGCTTTTCTACCTCAATTTTTTAGTTGGCAAGCAGTAGGGGTCGCTCTACTACTACATTGGATCACTGGCGGTTTGGGCATTACACTAGGTTGGCATCGGCTCCTTTCCCACCGCAGCTTTCAGGTACCCAAGTGGTTGGAATATTTCTTTGCATTGTGTGGCACCCTCGCCTTACAAGGTGGGATTATTTGGTGGGTAGGGTTACACCGTCACCACCACTTACATTCGGATGAAGATATAGATCATCATGATTCCAAAAAAGGTTTCCTTTGGAGTCATGTTCGCTGGATGTGCTTTGAGATTCCCGCTGAAAGCGATATTCCTCGCTTTACCAAGGATCTTGTTAACGATCGATTCTACAATTTCCTCAACGATTACTTCTTCGCCCTGCAAGTTGTACTAGGCGTGGTATTGTGGGCGATCGGTGGACTACCTTTCGTTTTCTGGGGTGTATTCGTCCGATTGGTAGTTGTCTATCACTGCACTTGGTTGGTGAATAGCGCAACCCACAAATTTGGCTATCGCAACTTTGAAACTACCGACCATTCTACCAATTGCTGGTGGGTAGCCATCACCACCTACGGTGAAGGCTGGCACAACAATCACCACGCCTACCAATATTCTGCCCGTCACGGGATGAAATGGTGGGAAATCGATATCACTTGGATGACGATTCAGGTGCTGCAATTCCTCGGATTGGCAACCAAGGTTAAATTGGTCGAAGCTGGCACAGCCAAAGAATAACAGCATCGGTGTCAGGGTAGTAGCAATTGTTTTCCACATAGCTTCTACTCTATACCGCTTGCAAATCTCTCAAGATATGTTATGATACTAAAGCGATAAGTTAATTTCGCTCAAAGCGCGGGCATAGTTTAGTGGTAAAACCATAGCCTTCCAAGCTGTTGATCTCAGTTCGATTCTGAGTGCCCGCTTTGTTTGATGGTTCTTAGGGATAATTCATGAGTTGTTCCTACCCGATCGGTAAAATAGCCGAGATGGGGGTAATTCTGGATTCGATCGTTATTATTTGATTTTTATTTCCGTTGTTCTAGCAAAGGACTTAGCCAACAAATATGCCAGACTAGTAAGTGATTAATCCCTTGCTTCAGTTTATGTTGACTAATAGACGTAATTTTCTAATTTTACTTGGTGCGGGTACTACAGGCACTTTATTTGGGAGTATGACGCAACCTAGTTGGGCTGCAACTACAAGTCCAGCCGCAGATGTATTCAAGCTACCACCACTGACTTACGACTATAACGCGCTCGAACCCCATATCGATGAAAACACGATGAAGTTTCATCATGACAAGCACCATGCTGCGTATGTCAAAAATCTCAATACTGCGATAAATAAGTATCCACAGCTCAAAACCAAAACCGTTGAAGAACTATTGATCGATCTCAATAAATTACCCGCAGATATTCAAACAACAGTGCGAAATAATGGTGGCGGACATTTCAATCATAGTATGTATTGGCAGATTATGGGGCCAAAAGGTGGTGGTATGCCGACAGGTGCCATAGCCACAGCAATTAAAACTCAATTTGGGAGTTTTGATACGCTCAAATCTCAATTTAATGAAAGTGGAACCAAATTGTTTGGGAGTGGCTGGGTATGGTTAGTTGCAAAAGACCGTAAGCTTAAAGTCATTACTACCCCCAATCAAGATAGCCCAATTATGCAAGGCTTATATCCAATTATGGGTAACGATGTGTGGGAACATGCTTATTATCTAAAATACCAAAATCGTCGTCCTGATTATCTATCCGCCTGGTGGAATGTGATTAATTGGACAGAAGTAAATAAACGATTTGAGCAAGCTCTTAAAGCTTAAATTAACGGATATAAGTAATTTGTTATCACCCTAAAAATCTGCTAAGGTCGAACTCTGACGAATTACTTTCTCGATCGATCTTCGGTGCAGAAAGCATTAGCAAGATCTTCTCTGTATAGTCTACTGCACCGCACAATTCTTGTTGTAATATTTCCAGTCCACCATTCGCATATTCCTCAAAGATATTAATACGTTGTTGTTCAAAATCACCTCGATCGGGTGAAATTGCATTAATATTATCAGTAGCAGCGATCGCAATTAATTTGATAGTGGGATCGTAACCACGAGCGATAAAAACTTCAAGACTAATTGGGCCTGGTTCCTTCTTGGAAATTTCACCTAATGGTAGTCGATTTTGATGTTTACTGCCTAATACTGCTGCAAATAAAATTATATCGGCATAAGTTTGAAATGGACTATTATTATCAGCCGCAGCAATTAATGATTTGACTAATTCCGCCTTATCTTTAGCAACTCGAATCCGACTTTCAGACATGTGGGATTGGGGAATAGGGGATAGCGAAAGAGATGAAGGATGAATAACTGCAACTCGCAAGAGGAGGAAGTGCCACAATCAAAATCCGCCTAAGCGGATTAAGACTAGTAAATTTAGATGGTTATTGAAATTAACCAATTGCATCCATAACGGGATGAAAATAAAAGGCAAAACCTAGCACCAAATAAGCTGCGAGTAATAAACTACCTTCGAGCCAATTCGATCGACCATCAGAACTAATTGAATTGGCAATTAGTACGGATACCATCACAGCAACCAATTCAAATGGATTGAAGCTCAAATTCATTGGTTTGCCCATGGCATAGCCTGCCAACACCAAAAAAGGCGCGACAAATAAAGCTATTTGCAAGCTAGAACCAAGGGCAATCGATACAGACAAATCCATTTTGTCCTTAATTGCCACAGTTACTGCGGTTGCATGTTCGGCCGCATTCCCAATAATTGGCACGAGGATTACTCCCGTAAACAAAGCTGTCAATCCCAATTCTTTGGTGGCAGTTTCTAATGTAGAAACCAGAAACTCTGATTCGATCGCGACCAACAAAGTACAGCCCAACAATACCCCAATCCACAGCGGTAAATTGACTTTTCCATGTTCGTCATCACCAGCAAGATTGGCCTCTGCCAACTCTTCTGGATCCATATCTGCCAAACCCACCTCATAGAGATAAGTGTGGGTTTTCATTGAAAATAATAGCGTCAAACCGTAAACAGCAATTAAAACGATCGAAACTGCGATCGATAGTTTCTGGAGCGTATCGCCATCAATCCCACTAGAAGTATAGTCCACCGCCGTCGGCAATAACATCGCAATGACTGCCAGATTGAGACTCGACGCATTCACCCGCGCCACGATGGGTTGAAATGTTTGTTCTTTATATTTCAATCCACCCAACAACATCGAAAATCCCATTACCAGTAACAAGTTCCCAATAATCGAACCCGTAATGCTCGCTTTGACGACATCAACTAATCCAGCATTTAAGGCAACGAGAGCGATAATTAATTCGGTTGCATTGCCAAAAGTGGCGTTTAATAGCCCACCCAAGGCTGGCCCCATGACCACAGCAATTTCTTCCGTCGCCGTCCCCATCCATGCCGCCAGGGGAATAATTGCTAGAGCAGAAGTGATAAATACAATTTGGTCGCTCCAATGCAGAAAGTGACCTGCGATCGAAACTGGAATAAACAGTAGTAAAACAGAGAGAATATTCTTGAGGCTCAACATTTAGTGTTGTAATCGATACACCATCTCTTTAGAGTACCCGATTATAGTTACAGATCCTATAGTCAAAGATCGAAAAACTCGATTCGATTAGCTTTCCCAGGTATCCAAGTTAGGAATTAGGGAAATTAATCAATCGAGTTCCGAACTAAAAGTTCACCCTGGTATAGCAACAGGGCTATTTCATTCTCCAATTTTAGGATCTGTAGGGGTAGGTTTATGCAAGTATCGCTTGATAATTACCAGCGATATTCAAACAAAACCTACCCTCTTCGCTAGAATGAAATAGCCCTGGGTATAGCAATAGCCCCTCAATCCAACTCTACCAGAAACCACCGCGTTTACCGTTAGGGAAAACAGTCATAAAATTAGTTTTAGCTTGCGCTAATTGTTCTTCACTAACTTTGACACCCTTTAAATTTGCGCCACAGAGATTCGCTCCATTAAGGTTGGCATAATTGAGATAAGCTCCACTAAGATCTGCACCCCGCAAATCGGCGTTTTGCAAATTGGCATAACTAAAGAAACCCTTACTCAGGATGGCATCTTTAAATATCGCCCCACTCAAATCGGCTTTTTCAAACTTACCAGCAGACAAATTAGCTGCCTGGAAGTTGATATAAGCACAATTGGCATCATTGAGTGTAATGCTGGGCAGATGGGCTTTGGAAAGATCGAGACTGCTCAGATCGATCCCGTTGAAAGTACGCTGTCCGCGCCGGAAGGCGGCTAGCACCCCTTGGGCATCTAGTTTTAATGGTTCCCGTGGCGGCGGCGGTACGGCAGGATTACCGATAAATCCGGTGCGAGGAGCATCCCCACCGAATCCACTCATTTCGCCAGCAGTTCGAGCATCAGTTCGATCTTGCTTGCCACGCTTGATTGTCTCCGCCATCCGTTCGACGGAGGATCTCGTTGCTCCAGCCGCTGCGGCCGCGTTAGGATTGTTGGGTAGTCCCGGTGGTGCTGATTGCCCTAGCGGCATAGGTTGTTTGGCGGTGGCAGGAGGGCGACTTGCTGCTGCCGAAGGTTGAAGATCGACCTGTTCTCGATTTGCCAATGCCTTTTGGACTTCTTCCGCCGACTGATAGCGGTAGCGGACGGACACTTCCAGCATTTTACCCAATACATGGGTGAGGTGTTTTGTCAACTGGATGTGTTTTTGCCACATCATTTCCCCAGTAGAGGGATTGTATTCGATATCTTTGGGCGATTTCCCCGTCATCAAATAGACGCATGTCACACCCAACGCATAAATATCACTGGCAAAAATCGGCCTCATTGCCAGTTGCTCTGGCGGTGCATAGCCAGATGTCCCGACGGCAAATTGGGTAAAATGAGTTTGTCCAGATCCTTCTTGGGGTTCGATTTGAGCGACATTGTTTTTCACTGCGCCAAAATCGATGAGGACTAGTTTTTCATCTTGCTCGCGCCGGAGGATGTTGGCAGGTTTGATATCCCTGTGGATGACCTGCTGACCATGGATATAGGTAATAATTGGCAGAATTTCTTTCAGGAAGTCCCGAATCTTAGCTTCATCAAACAAACCCATCTGTTTGACTTCTTGATGGATAGTCTGTCCGCTGATATATTCTTGGACGAGATAAAAGTTGCGCCGTTCTTCAAAGAAGTCCAGCAGTCGCGGAATTTGGGGATGGTTGCCGATTTTGCCGAGGGTTCTAGCTTCTCGCTCGAACAGTTCTCGCGCCATCCGCAAGAATTTTTCGTGATTATTGCTAGGACGAAGTTGTTTGATCACACAGATTGGCTCCCCAGGTAGGGAAACATCTACGGCGACAAAAGTGGCTCCAAAGCCTCCTTGACCCAGTGATTTGGTCACTCTGTAGCGATTTCGCACTAGCAACCTTGCGCCACAAGCTTGGCACAGGAAGGCATCAATGGGATTTTTGGGTTGGGGACAATCAGGGTTTACGCAGTAGCTCATTGAGCCTCACCAGTGGAACTTTTCTCTCAAACATGATGCTTTGTCTCGTGTGTCGATGGCTGTCTCTCCCCTAGGGAAGGTTGCACCAAAGCCATTATTCAACCTGATGGTCAAAAAACTGACCGCTCGAAACACGTTGCAATGTCTCCAAAATCGAGGGTCGATATCTCTCAAGGTAGAGAGATGGAAATCACTGCGATCGAACGATAGAATTCTAGGGTTCGATGTAGTTGTACCACTTTTGAGTGGTAATAAAATTAAATACTAGGTAGATAGACCTATGGTCGATCGACGATCTGAGATTAAATCCAAATCTTGAGTATTTAATTAACTAGTCGCGCTCTTGAATCGTATGTTCATACTTTTCAAGGATTTAGCTATTTCTTTCATAATTCTATCGCGTTTGTTTGCACTACGTCATATTACCTGTGGTTTGATGTTCGACGGCAAAGTGCGATCGGCTCGAAGATCGAAGCAGGGTAAGCCTTTGTTAATGCAATGGCAGATTCAATCCCAATGGCGGGTTCTCCTCGAACTATGACATATCGATCTCGTTATTGATAGAGTACCCACAAGCTTGTAAGAATCTCTCTGTTTCTCATGAAAAGTTTGTGTTGAGGAGTTGGGAGTTGGGAGTTGGGAGTGGGGAGTGGGGGAGACAAGGGGACGGGGGGACGGGG
>JANOPX010000348.1:0-31910 GCA_031422115.1 Chamaesiphon sp. VAR_4_metabat_408
AGAGGGAGAGCATTTTGTTTGGCTGATAAAAAACGCCAGAACTCGCACTTTCTCAGAGTTTGGTGCATTTGCGATTGCTAAGTATTTAGAAGATACTCAGCCTCAAAATATTTGGGATAGATTCAAAGAATTCCTTTTTCAGTACAAAGCCAAGTTGCGACGAGCCTTCATTCGTAAGCAAGTCTTAAACAACTGCTCTTCCATCACTATTCGCAATGGTCGAATATATCTTTCCAAGTCAGATTCAGTAAGCATTCTGATGACCAGTCATGCCAGAATCAACAGAGCATTTGAAGATCTAAGAACATCAGATATGTCTTTGCAGATTGATGAAGATTTTGGTGATTGGGAAGATAAAAGATTCTTTAGTCTTAAAGGGTTTGAACGCATTTCTCATCTATTGGGAACAGAACTCACCTCCAAAGATCGGCGGGCGTGGTGTGCCGAAACTACCGTCGTCGTTCCTAATATAATCAAGAAACTCATGGATGCTGAGATGTCCTTCGAGAGCAAGGTTGAAGCAGCTAAAAAAGCTGTTAGGAAAAAAGATGGCGATCGGTGTCAAGCGACTGGGCAAAAGGATAGCCCAGCACAACGCATGACGGTGAATGTTCATCATATTTTTTGTCGTCAGCATTATCCTGATATCGCAGCTTCTCAAGACAACCTCGTCACCCTGAACAAAGTAGTTCATGACAATTTCCATTCATGGAATGGCAAAGCACCATGTACAGCCGATCGGCTAATCGAGTTCCTGGCTATTCACCACCCAGAAGCTGAAAATCTTACACTGAGGCTACACTACACAAATAAGGTGTATCAGCGCATCAAGCCCAAAAGCTTGGTAGCCGCCAAATAAGGGATTACTACGGGATAGCCCTCAATAACCCTAGAGTTCACAGCCCAAGCACAACAGGCGTTAAGCTGGGTTAAAACTCGTTTGGTAGTATTTGGCGTTGTTGTGGAATTGAGATAGTCCCTGACCGCTACAGCCCCGTCTAGAGTAGAAACTGGGAATCTAGCAACATGCACACCCACTCGCTCGAAGTCTTCAGCGATGGTCGATGGTGCTAACTGGCGGCGTTTGTAATTGGTGTACTTCTCCCCCAATTGCGCGAACGCGAAGCGCGCCACCAAGGCGGTCGAGATATTATCATTTAGCTGAGTCTCAGGATCGTTCAACCCAGTACTACGAAATATAACAATATTTATAAACGACAAGACCCTGTACAGGGCTAGGTTTGAAGTCATGGGCAACGCGAGGCTCGAACTCGCAACCAACGGATTAAGAGTCCGATGCTCTACCATTGAGCTAGTTGCCCTAGTTATTCATACATTATTCTATCATATCTGTCTGGTCGGGATTAATTATTAATAAAGCGACTGAGTTCGGTCGCTAGGGTGACAACCTCAACTATGATAAGCAATAGGGCTACTTTAACGACCTCTACAGAAACCACCAAACACCAGAATTTTCATGCCAGAGAATATACTAGGACTCATATAATGCAGTCTTTGGGGGTAGATTTATGCTCTCCAATCGCAAGGCATTCGAGCTGGTTTTTAACCTTTCGAGCTACAGTCACAATCTCAGGGCAGTGCTGTACCGTAATTTCAATTAATTTTTTCATCCCGGACGAGTACGCCACATTTTTAGCTGCCAATATGAATCAATCTGCGATCGATCGACCATCTTTTACTGTCACTACACCTCTGTACTATGTCAATGGGGTGCCCCATATCGGACATGCTTATACGACTATGGCTGCTGATGCGATCGCCAGATGGCAAAGACTTCAGCAGCGCGATGTACTATTTATCACCGGGACTGACGAGCATGGACAAAAAATCGAACGTACGGCTACTCTAGCCAATCTAGAGCCGCAAGTTCACTGCGATCGCATTGTGGCTCAGTTTGATTCTTTGTGGAGTAAGCTGGATATTCAGTACGATCGTTTTAGTCGAACGACAGCACCAAATCACCAGATTATCGTTAATGAGTTTTTTCAGCGGGTGTGGGATCGTGGGGATATTTATTCGGGTACTCAGCAGGGTTGGTACTGTGTCGCCTGTGAGGAATTTAAGGAGGAGCGGGATCTGTTGACGGACAAACATTGTCCGCTCCATCCCAGTCAACAGGTAGAATGGCGTGACGAAACGAATTATTTCTTCCGGCTTTCTAAGTATCAACAGCAACTCGAAACTCTATACACCGAGCAGCCTAATTTTATTCAGCCAAATAGTCGGCGCAATGAAGTACTAAAATTTGTCGCTCAGGGTTTGCAAGATTTTTCGATTTCTCGCGTGAATGTAGAATGGGGTTTGCCGCTACCAGCCGATCCCCAGCAAACAATCTATGTGTGGTTTGATGCTTTGTTGGGGTATGTTACCGCATTACTAGATCCAGATGTTGAGCCGAGCCTGGATAATGCGTTGAGTCAAAGATGGCCGATCGATCTACACTTGATCGGTAAGGATATTTTACGCTTCCATGCGATCTATTGGCCTGCAATGTTGATGTCAGCAGGGCTACCGATTCCCCATCTGGTATTCGCTCATGGTTATTTTACCAAAGATGGTAAAAAAATTAGTAAGAGTGAGGGCAATGCGATCGATCCGATCGATTTGGTCGATCGTTATGGTGCAGAACCTTTACGTTACTATTTTCTCAAAGAAATTGAATTTGGGCAAGATGGCGATTTTAATGAGTCGCGTTTTATCGAGATTGTCAATGCCGATCTTGCCAATAGTTTGGGCAACTTAGTCAATCGTACTCTGGGGATGGCAAAAAAATATTGTCAAGGACAAGTCCCCAATTGTAATGAATCAGACATTCCCGCAGATCTTCCCCTCCGCAGCTTGGGCAAAAGCTTGGGTTCTACCGTAAGTAAAGCATATAATGAGTTAGCTTTTCAATCTGGTTGTGAAGCCATCTTTACCCTAGTCCGTGCTAGCAATAAATATATCGACGATCTCGCTCCTTGGACATTGTTCAAACAAGAGCGACATGAAGAACTAGCCCAAGTATTGTATTCTGTTCTAGAATCAATCCGCTTGTCAGCTTATCTATTATCGCCGATCGTCCCGAAAATTAGTACGGATATCTATCGCCAACTCGGACTAAATCTAGATTTCGATCTACTCTGTGGAAATGGTACTAGTTCCCCTGGAACCGAGCAAAACATCCCTCACGACTGGAAGAGCCAGATTGAATGGGGCGTACTAACCGCTCGACATCAACTTGGCGAACCCAGCCCAATTTTCACCAAACTAGAATTACCCACAACTGAGGATTGACGATCGCCAACTAGACTAGATTAGACTGCTTTGTATAAATAAAAACTTTTTTTCATTTTTTTCAAACACTTTTTAAAAATTCTTACATCATACCTTAATAATGAATAGTTTTAATCATGATGAAAACTCGATTTTCTCAGCCCAACAAGTTCTCGAAAATCGCGGACGAGTGGCAATTTTTATCGATGGTTCTAATCTGTTCTATGCCGCACTGCAACTAAATATCGAAATCGACTATACAAAACTGCTCGCCAGACTCACAGGTGGTTCTCGACTGTTACGATCTTTCTTTTATACTGGAGTCGATCGCACTAATGAGAAACAACAGGGATTTTTGTTATGGATGCGGCGAAATGGTTATCGGGTAATTGCCAAAGATTTGATCCAGTTACCCGATGGCTCTAAAAAAGCCAATCTGGATGTCGAAATTGCAGTGGATATGATGGCATTAGTGGGATCTTATGATACGGCTGTCTTGGTGAGTGGAGATGGAGATCTTGCCTATGCAGTGGATGCAGTGAGTTATCGGGGTGTGCGCGTCGAAGTAGTCAGCCTGCGATCGATGACAAGTGATAGTCTAATTAATGTTTCCGATCGCTATATCGATCTAGAAAATGTCAAAGAAGATATCCAAAAATCACCCAGAACTAATATCATTCATCCATCGATCGTCCCTGAATATGTAGATCTAGGCGGATCTTTTCGCAGTTGAATGGGAGTGGCTTTCAACCTGTGCTAGTCGTTTTTTATCTGTTTCTTGGAGTGTTTAATTTGGCGCAACACCGACAGCTAACGCGATGGTTAGATAAATGGGGAGAACTTGAGGTTTCCCCGTGGAGATGGACGATCTTGGCGATCTTGACTCTATCACTTGGGGGCTGTTTGGGGACTAGCAAGCCCCAACCTACGCCAAAACCACCACCGATCGAAGCTAAACTAGAGCTAGACAATCTCAGTTTTCAGCAAGTAGACAAACAAGGTAAACCCCTGTGGAAAGTCCGCGCCAAAAAAGGTATCTACTCTCCCGATAAAAAACGCGCCAAAATAACTGGTATCGATGGAGATTTTTATCAAGATGGTCAAATCGTCCTCCAGGTTACTGCCAACACAGGCGAAGTCGAGCAAGAAGGAGAAAAAATAGTATTGCGCGGTAATGTCATCGCCAAAGAAACTCGCAACAATCTAGTCATCATCGGTCAAAAAGTAGAATGGCAGCCAAAAACAGACTTACTCATCATCGACGACAGCGTTCGGGCAAATCATCCCCAACTACAAGTGCAAGCAGATCGAGGGCAATACCACAGCCGCGAACAACGACTGGATCTCACGGGTAAAATCGCCGCCATTTCTACCGAACCTCGATTGGGAATGCAAACCGAGCACCTAATTTGGCTCCTCAAAGAGCAAACAGTGAGTAGCGATCGATCGACCGAAATCCAACGTTATGAAGGAAAAGTAATTTCTGCTCGCGTCCGTGCAAACAGCTCTAAAACCAGCCTCGATCGCAAAATCGTAGATTTAAAAGGAAATGTCCAGCTCAACAGTGTCAAACCGCTAATTCAGGTCGCTGGAGAGTCATTTAGCTGGAACCTCAATCGGGAACTGGTAACTGCCGATCGACCCCTAACCATCGTCGATCCAGGGCAAGGCGTAACCCTCCAATCCAACACCGGACAACTAAACCTCAAAGCAAATACCGCTACTCTCACCGGGAACGCAAGGGGAATAGCTACTCGCAATCAAGCCAAACTCTACGCCGACAGCTTAACCTGGCAAATGGTGTCCCAACAGCTCATCGGGACTGGTAATATCATCTATCAACAATCCCAACCCTCAATTAAATTTACTGGTAATCGCAGTGTCGGCAAGTTACAAGACCAATCGATCGTCGTAACCAGCGATCGTCAACGCCAAGTTCAGACGGAAATTATTCCAAAATGAATCGATTTTGGATTTTGGATTTTGGATTTTGGATTGAAGTTTAACACTCCTAGCAAGCTTCAATATCCCACGCTCCTACACTACCACCCTACCACCCTACCACCCTCCTACCCTCCTACCCTACCACCCTCCTACCCTCCTACCCTCCCACGCTACCACCCTCCTACCCTCCTACCCCCCCCATGGTTGCTACTAAACAACAAAAAAAACGCCGTCGCCAGTTGAAACAGCAAAGAAAAGTGCTAGCAGTAAAATCTCTGTGGAGATTTGCTTGTATGTTGGTGATGTTGACGGGGGTGGGATGGTTTGTCAGCCAACCGAATTGGACGATTTCCAAGCCCGAACAGATCGAGATTAAGGGTAATAATTATCTGAGCGATGTCGCGATTCGATCGATGATGGCGATTCGGTATCCACAGCCATTGATGGATTTGGAGCCAGAGAAATTGAGAACGCAACTATTGGCTCGCAGATCGATCGTTGCGGCTAGTGTAGATCGAGTACTATTACCACCCCATCTGACGATCCAAGTCCAAGACTTGCGTCCAGTCGCACAGGTGGTAAGGGATCCGAGCAAACCACCGACAGCATTTATCGATGAGCGAGGAGTCGAAACAGCCATCGGCAATTATCTGCCTACAGTACAAAAGCAGGCTCCCAAACTGCGCTTAATCCAACCCGAACGGGGAATTTGTCCCAATTGGCAAAATCTCTATCCTGTTATCGATGCTAGTCCAGTGGCAGTCGGCATTATTGATTGCCAAAACCCTCAAAATTTGTTCTTGCAAACGGAAGTCGGTAAAGTAAGATTTGGCAATGTCGGTACTAAGGCAAGATTGACGGCTCAAATCGAACAACTCGACAGACTGCGTAATTGGCAAAAATCCAACAACTCCAGCCAAATTGACTATCTAGATTTGGAAAGTCCAAATTTCCCACCCAAGATCCAACTCAAGCCAAAACCCGCTTCCACTCAAACTCCCATCTAGATTACCAAGTGATAAGTATAGATTTTCGATCGATATTGCAACTCAAATAAAACATTCACTTACATCAATAGTATCCTGTAGATATACGATTGATACTAAATAATCGACCTATAATCGCTGTATCCCAACAAGATGACCAGCCAAAAAAAGGTGAAATCTCATGGGGATCTGCATAGGTTTAAATTTGGCGTGGAGTCTTACGCTTACCTTCGGTAGAGCAAAGGTCAACGAACGAATTAAGGTTGGATTATGTCTATACCCGTAAAACCTAATGTCCAAAAATACCTACAATCGAGGTACTATGCTCTAAAAGACTAAAACAATACCCAACCTGTGAACAATTATAGTCCTAGCTCTTACCCAGGATTCCGAAATCTGCCAAACAGAGAAACTTACAGCACACCAAGGGAAGAAACAATGTCTGACGATCGCCCAAATTCTAGCAACGCAGCCCGCATCAAAGTAATTGGTGTTGGGGGAGGAGGTAGTAATGCGGTAAATCGCATGATTGCCAGCGACATTGAAGGGATCGAGTTTTGGACGATGAATACCGACGCGCAAGCTCTGGCGACATCAGATGCGACTTGCCGGATTCAATTGGGTCAAAAACTTACTCGTGGACTTGGTGCTGGTGGTAATCCCGCCATCGGTCAAAAAGCTGCTGAAGAATCCCGTGAGGAAATCGCCCTCGCTCTAGAAGGTGCCGATTTGGTCTTTATCACCGCTGGAATGGGAGGTGGGACTGGTACCGGAGCCGCCAGAATTGTTGCCGAAGTCGCAAAAGAGATGGGTGCCTTGACTGTAGGTGTCGTGACTCGCCCATTCACCTTTGAAGGACGAAGACGCACCAATCAAGCAGAGGAAGGAATTAGTGGATTGCAAAGTCAGGTTGACACCCTGATCATCATTCCCAATGACAAACTCTTGCAAGCAATAAACGAACATACTCCAGTTCAAGAGGCTTTTCGGATTGCCGATGAAGTACTCCGCTCAGGCGTACAGGGGATTTCGGACATCATCACTATTCCAGGGATGATTAACGTGGATTTCGCTGACGTGCGGGCAGTAATGGCGGATGCAGGTTCGGCACTGATGGGAATCGGTGAAGGATCTGGCAAATCACGAGCGCGAGAAGCAGCGGTACAAGCGATCACTTCGCCGTTGCTGGAATCTTCGATCGAAGGTGCGCGGGGAGTAATTCTCAACGTCACTGGTGGTGAAGATCTAACTCTCGCGGAATTGACGACGGCAGCGGAGACTATTTATGATGTAGTCGATCCCAATGCCAACATTATCTTGGGTAATGTCATCGATGCTCGGATGCAGGGTGAGATTCGCATTACAGTAATTGCCACAGGCTTTACTGGTGAAGCTACAGATCCGACGAGTCGTCACAAACCAGCCAATGTACGAGATGCTCGCGCTAATTCGCCAGTATCAGAACCCCCTCCAAGTTCTAAACCTGCCGAAAGACGAGGCTATCCGTCAAATCCTCAGTCGTCGCAATATGCTGGTGCAGACTTACCCAAGTTCTTGCAAGATCGTCGCCCTAAATAAGTTGACGATACAGCAAAGGAGGTAGTAGTAGCCTTTTTCACCACTGAACTACTCCTACCCTCCGATCGGATGAGAGCTTGTGCCAACATTGGTTCGTCGCTCTTCATCCAGACATGACATGGCAAGGGCAGATCGACCAATTTGTCTCAAAGCAATGTCAGAAACGTTCTATGCCAAAAATTTGTGCGATCGATGCCTGAATGACGATTGATTCGGATTGTCAAGCAAGGTTTGTCGCTAATAATACATCGACTGTGCATGAGGCGATCGCCGCAAAGCAAATCTCACCACAAATCAACCAAAACCACCCTGAGAGGCAAATTCATGCAACCAACAATGAATCCACAAGCACAGTATAGCATCCCTACACGCACTCGCAGCATGTCACTAAAACAGTTAAATATCAAAATTCCCGAACAAGAACTCCGAATTTTAGAAGCCTTTGCCAACAAGACCGAGCGAACCAAGACCGATATCATCAGAGAGTTCATTCGATCCCTTCAATCGAAAATTTGATAGACAATTCATCGTTAAGATTTTTGACATGTCCTTGACTTCACCAAGAAGTCGAGGATTTTTCCGTGACAGTCCTTTGGGCAATCTTCTGCCCTCTGGTATAATTAAAGACGACATAGAACTTACGGTTTTTTGTCAAATTTACGTTCGCAGATTGGAAGGGATATGTTCGGTATTAACGGAATATTGTCGCGTTGTCTGGCGATTAGTCTGATCCTCTCTGTCTATGGATGCAGCGGTGGAAAATCCGTGCAGAATACATTAGCACCAGATCCGAGATTACTGCCATCGGGTGCGACTAGTTCATCTGCCACAGATAAAGCTACCCAGCCAAATATCCCCACAGACTTTCCGACTTATCCTCAAGCCAAACTTAACTCTACCGAGTCCACCCAAGAGCGTGGCAAGGTAACAGTTTGGACGACTCCAGATCCGATCGATCTCATCTACGCATTTTACCAAAAAGAACTCACCGCCAAACAATGGCAAATTGTCAGTCAGCCTACCGATAGTCAACCCACACTAGTGGCAAAAAAAGCCGATGTGAATGTATCCATCGGCATAGAGGCAAGCCAAGAAAAGCAACAAGCTGGAGTAACTGTATTTAGCATTACGTTACCGCCATCTGCCGACACACCCTCAGTCGCCGCATCTCCTGCCCCGACTCCTAGCACAGATCCCAGTAGCAAGAAGAATGAGAATAAGCCAGAGCCGACAGGCAATCCTGACTACATCGCAGATCTGACTAAAATTGGCGTACTCACCAGTACAGACACTACTACTCCAAATAATAAATCTGCCCCTCGCAGCATCACCCGGCGCGAATACGTTCGGTGGCTAGTAGCTGCTTATAACCGAATCAATAGCACCAAACCCACTCAACAGCTCAAATTAGCTACCGCCGATACCAAACCCGCTTTTCAAGATGTGCCAGCCAGTCACCCCGATTTTCCCAGCATTCAGGGATTAGCGGAAGCGGGATTGATTCCCAGTCCCCTCAGCGGTGATGCTACTGAGGTGCTATTCCGGCCAGAAACGCCGCTGACTCGCGAACAATTGATTTTGTGGAAAGTTCCTCTCGATACTCGTCAACCCCTGCCTACGGCTTCCCTAGATGCCGTTAAGCAGACATGGGGATTTCAGGATGCGGGCAAAGTCGAACCCAAAGCCATTCGGGCGATCCTTGCCGATTTTCAAAATGGAGATAAATCGAATATCCGTCGAGTATTTGGCTATACCACGCTATTTCAACCCAAGAAAACCGTCAATCTGAGTGAGGTGGCGGCAACTATTTGGTATTTCGGCGCGAATAGTGAGGGCTTATCTGCTCGTGATGCGATTTCGACAAATTAGCTCTGGATCGTTCTGGAAATTCAGTAGGGGCAATTCATGAATTGCCCCTATTGAATTTCCAGAACGATCGCTAATTTCTAAAAGAGATGCGTTAGGGCACATCTGAGAAAAGGTAAATGGAATTAAGGTGAATTTTTGTGGCAGTGAAGATCGGTATTGTTGGTTTAGGTTTAATCGGCGCATCTCTAGCATGGGACTTTCGCCAGATGGGGCATTATTTAGTTGGAGTGAGTCGTCAGCAGAGTACGTGTGAGATAGCCGAAAGTCAGGGCATATGCGATCGAGCCAGTTGCAATTTAGCAGATTTGGCAGATACTGAGATTATCTTTATTTGTACGCCAATTGCGGCAATTATCCCGACGATCGAACAATTGAGTACTCATATTCATCCAGATACTATTATTACCGATGCTGGATCCGTAAAGGGGGAAATTGTCGATCGAGCTACCAATATTTGGGCGAATTTTGTCGGCGGACATCCAATGGCGGGAAACTCTCAGAGCGGGATTGCTGCCTTTGAGAAGGGGCTATTTGCCGATCGACCTTATGTTTTGACTCCCACGCTTAACACTAATAATTTAGCGGTCGATCGAGTTGCCAAATTAGTCCAATCTCTCAACTGTAATATCCATTATGCCACACCGATCGAACACGATCTCGCTGTAGCCTGGATTTCACATTTACCCGTAATGATAAGTGCGAGTTTGATTAGTGCTTGCTTGGATGAATCCGATCCCAAAATTATCGATCTCGCTAAAAAATTCGCTAGTTCTGGATTTCGAGATACCAGTCGGGTTGGAGCTGGGAATACTGAAATGGGCATGATGATGGCAGAATATAATCACGCTGCATTATTAAAATCATTGTATGGCTACCGCGATAAATTGGATACAATTATTGAATTAATTGAAACTAAACAATGGCTGTCAATTCAAGACTTACTCATAGCCAATCAAACTAGCCGATCTGAATTTTTGAATTCTCAAGATTAATTTCTCACGGTCTGCTAGAGTGAGGTGTCAGTCAAATCAAGATATATTATGGAATGGCAACCACAGACAACTTGGATCTTTGCAGTAGGTCTTTTGGAGTGGGAAGATCCAGAGTTCCTAACGAGTTTTCCAGAAGCAGTAGCAGGCAGATTTGATGCTCGTCTGGTTGAATTTTTTCAAGCACAGGGAGTACCTGACGAACAGATTGTTTATCTCCAAGATAGTGAAGCGACTCTTGAAGCTATTCAAGCAAAGCTACCTGAATTTCTGGTAAATACAAATGAAGACGATCTGTTGATTTTTTATTTTACCGGACATGGTGGCTGGGATTCAGCATCTGGAATTCATTATTTCTATAATTATGACGCTCGCTCTTATGATAATGACAGCTACTGGGTTGTATCTTCAATCTTTGATGATATCGAAGCAAACTTCAATGGATCGAAAGCTCTAATTCTGGCTGACTGTTGCTATTCTGGGGGAATTATTGATGAGGTAAAACGTCGAGATACTGAGTTGGCTTATGCTTGTGTTAGTTCGTCCTATGCTCGAAATCTTTCGACTGGAGCTTGGACTTTTACTGAGTCATTATTGAAAGGATTGCAAGGGGATCCTGCTGTAGATCTAGATGGCGATCGACATATTTCACTCTATGACTTTGCTCGTTATGCTGAGTTGGAAGTTGCTTTTGTCGAAGACCAAAAATCGATGTTTGTCACCATCAATGATTTCGATCCTCAAATGCAACTGTCAGTTGTAGATGGAGAAATCGACAGACAAATCGGTCAACGGATCGAGTCACAACAGGAAGAGGCTTGGTATAAGGCAAAAATTATCGCTATTAATGAAGATGGCGAATTTCAAGTCAAATATATCATTGATGGTGAGGAAGAATGGGTCGCAAAAGAGCAGATTCGTAGCTATCAACCAGAAATGTTTGAGATTGGCGCAGCGGTAGAAGCTCAAGATGAAAACCAAGATTGGTATCCAGCAACTATCAAGAAAGCTTGGTATGGTCTACATTATATCAGCTATGATGATTTTGATGAAGACTGGGATGAATGGGTTGGTAGCGATCGGATTCGAGCAATTGATTAGTTTGATGTAAACAGATACCCGACGCACTCAAATAGTCGGGTATTTAGAACCTTATAAACGGAGGGTGGGGCACTGCCCACCAAACATTTAGAACCGAAACAAAAAGACTTTTCACTATTCGATCCGATTACCTCCGGTACGCTAGGCGAATGCCTAATCGATTCATCGATCGTTCTCCTCAAGGAGAGGCTCTTACCTAACGGTAGGCTGTCGCCAACGGGAACGCAAATCCTGTCAAAAGTAATCGATTTTAGCCCCTACGAATATGCCTATTATTAAATCGAAAATGGTCTGTGGGCAGTGCCCACCCTACAAGATAGTGGCTCGATTAAAGAGATTCAAATATCGCTGTAAAGCCAGCTAATTTCATCGATGCTTCTGTAAATTCTTCGGCATCATTGACATCTTCAATTTTGTAAGACATTATTCGTCTGTCATCTGCGGGCATTTTTTTGGATGATATTAAAGTAACTGGATATTGTTCGGCAAGTAGTTTGAAGGCTTTGCCATGAATGCGCCAGTCATCATCAGAACATTGAATTGTTACACACCACACAGGTTGAGATCCTCAATTTTGGTTCAGACAGATATTATGTCACGATCGGACAGGTTTTGGATTAACTATTGAGGGATCCCAATCAAACTGCGAGATCCCTCAACAACTACACCGATATCATTCGCCCCAATTTGATGAGCATGAAAGAATTCGATCGTCTCCTGCACTGCAACCTTGGGCACGACGACAACATAACCAATTCCCATATTAAAAGTATTAAACATATCTACTGGAGCCACATTGCCCGCTTCAGCCAACCACTGAAAAGCCGCCGGGACTTCCCAACCAGCTAGATTAATTTCGATCGATCGATTTGCTGGCAAACAACGGGGTAAATTCTCTGGTAATCCACCACCTGTAATATGCGCCATGCCCCGAATCGGTAATTCCCGCTTCAGGCTTGCCAAAATCGGCTGCACATAGATCTGAGTCGGAGTCAAATACACCTCCCCCAAACTCTTCCCACCTAATATTGCGGGAGTATCTCCCCAACCATAACCACCATCAGCGATAATCTTCCGCACCAGACTATAACCATTACTATGAATACCACTACTGGCTAATCCGATCGCGATATCCCCGACTTCAATCTTCGAGCCGTCAATCATCTTGCTCTTCTCCGCGATGCCCACCGTAAAGCCAGCGAGATCGTATTCACCCAATTGATAAAATCCGGGCATCTCCGCCGTCTCACCACCCAACAGCGCACAGCCCGCTTGACGGCACCCTTCCGCAATCCCCGCGACTACCTGAGTCAATTGGGTAGAATTCAGCTTCCCAGTCGCCAAATAATCGAGGAAAAATAGCGGTTCCGCGCCACAGGTGAGGATATCATTTACACACATCGCCACCAGATCGATGCCGACAGAGAGATGATTGTCTAACTGTTGGGCGACTTTGAGCTTTGTACCCACTCCATCCGTACCAGATACCAAAACAGGTTGTTGATAGCCTGCTGGCAATTCAAAGCACCCTGCAAAGCCACCTAACCCACCCAAAACTCCCTGACGATGGGTACTTTGGACGATATCTTTGATGTTCTCCACAAACGCTCTCCCGGCAACAACATCTACACCTGCTTGTTGATAATCCATAGCTCTCCCGTACACGATCGGCTCAGATATTTTACATCGATCGAGACCCTAGATTCTCAACTGTCGATTGCACTATATATATGTCTAACTATTTGCCTAACTGCAAATATCGCAATCTTGATGTAGTGTTTCAAACGTGCTGTTAAATTTGTCGATCCTAAAGCTAGTAAATTGGTAGCTTTTAAGTAGCGGTTGTCGGTCGATCGGGGATCCTGTCAACCCAATTTAGAGCAAAAAATCATTTGAATATCAAATACGAATAAATGTAACATATTATTTTTGCTAATCATAAATCGACGGGGATCGCATCATTCAAACCTCGATCGGCTGGGGATCGCAGACGATTCGTAAATTTAATCCTCAGTTTTGCTAGCGCACAATTAGACATTTGTCAACGATTTGAACAACTCTTTTTAATCAAAAGTTCATGTTATGGTTAACCCAACGTTCCTCACACTGAGACCAACGTGATACAAAAAAGATTTTGGCAATGGTAGATCTCCTGAAACAGAAAGGAAAAAACCAGCCAAATATCAAGACTGAGATGTTTCACACATAGACTTATGAATTATCAAATTTTGACTGGATTGACTGCTCTCGTTGCAACATTAGCATTGCCCACAGTAGCATCGGCTGCTGCTCCAACTAATCCAAAACCAAGTGCTCCAATCGAGTCAAAACAGCTAATTGCCCAGTCAGTCCGCGCTTCTTTCTACGGCAATCAGCCAGGTGAAGGCGGCCCATTGACTGCAAATGGCGAACGCTACAATCCAGGTGGATATACTGCCGCGCACAAGACTCTACCTTTCGGTACCAAAGTACGCGTAACTGGTTCTAACGGACGCTCTGTAGTCGTTCGTATCAACGATCGCGGCCCATTCATCCCCGGACGTACAATTGACCTATCCGTTGGTGCAGCCAGAGCGATTGGGTTGATAAATACTGGTGTTGGCACAGTTCGGATGGATGTAATAGGTGGTGGGGAAACTCGCAGTCGCGGTCGTCGTCACTATCAAAATCGTCGTCGTTACTAGATCTCGATCTTGCAAGTAGATTGATGATTTATGGGGTCGTATCATCTCATTTCAAAACCCTCAAACCCCAGTTTCCGAATCTCAATCTCCTTTGCGCTCATCGCAGCATAGCAAGTAATGATGAATCTGAGGGCAAACTATTGATATACTGAGTGCTGGGAGTTAGTAACTTCAACCGTGACTTTAAGTTATGCTGGTTGTGGTCTGAGTCCCATCACATCTAGCCCTCACCGGATAGAGCGATTGGCTGTTGTGACCTAGATAGGTTATTGAAAGTGTGGTAGTGCAAATGCAAGCTACAACAATAACTTTTCACAAGTCATGGTTCTGAGCCAGTCTCAGCGATCGAGTATTGTTTTGCGCTTAAAAAATATGAATCAACACCGTTTGAATCTGAGCACAGTAGTAGTAACCGCTTTTTTGATACCGATTGCTACTGTCTGCTCCAAGACGACACCAGTTTTAGCTGTACAATCCGTTGGTAACGAATACCAAGCATTACCAAGACCGTTACCGATTATCACACCACTGATTGTCACCGAACTCGAAACAGATGCGGCGGTACCGACAGCAGCTACCATTACCCCTCAACTAAATAGGACAGCTACAGGATCTAGTGGCAAGAAGGCTCGACAAATATCGACGATTAAGCCGCCACTAGTCTCAGCTCAGTTTGTCTCGACACTACCTAGCGGAAACCCAACTTTTAAAGTTACCGACCCGGTATTTTCAGGATCGAATTTCACTGATTCATTTACCCCCGCTCCTCAGCCCGTCAGCACTCTTCCACCTGCAAATCCAACTTTGCCTACTCCTGCGCAAATTGGCAGTCTTCCATCGTTAAATCCAAGTGAATCCATAGATACCCAGTCAGTAAAAATTCGGGTAGTGAGTCCCTCAGTTTTTGTCATGCGAACTGCTGGTAATCGGTTCAAATCGATCGTCAGCAGCAGCGCAATCGAAGCAGAAACTACGGGTTCGACTCCAGTTGCGGCTAATAGTCCTCAGATGAGTAGTTTTTCCGATAGTCCTACCTTTGTCGCTGGAGTACCAACATTTAGTTTTGATGCGGATAGACCCCAGCAGATTGTAGCAACAACTGTCGCTGAAATTGGCACTACAATGGCTGCTTCTCAAACTAGTGCTGGTATCCCAGTCGAGCGTTCGGAACCATTTCCTACAGCAGCAACTAAATCTGACAAATTAATCGCTTATAAATCTAATTCTCAACCGCCACAGTCGGTAATCGATCGCATTGTCGCGACCCAAACTGGAAAAGCTTCCTGGTATGGCGCAGAAGCTGGCCCCAAAACCGCCAGCGGGGAAAGATTCAATCCCAATGGTTTGACAGCCGCACACCGCACACTTCCCTTCGGCACCAAAGTTCGCGTCACTAGTCTCAAAACGGGTAAGACAGTTACAGTGCGGATCAACGATCGCGGCCCTTTTCATGGTAATCGAATTTTGGATGTATCGGCGGGTGCTGCTGAAGCAATCGGCATCAAAAAAGATGGTATCGGCACGATTCGGATGGAAGTTCTATCATCAAAGAAATAGATCTCATCCATAAATTATATTTTGAATATGCCAAGGCTACCGCGCCAGATTTGGATTCTTGCTCTCGGTAGATTGTTATCAGAAATCGGGAGCGGATTTACCTTATTTTACGCCCCGATTTTTTTCGTTCAGCAGGTAGGATTATCACCAACAGTTGTGGGAATAGCTTTGGGTAGTGCCTCTATTTCTGGTGTGGCGGGGAGGTTGATTAGTGGGACTTGTGCCGATCGGTGGGGTCGCAAACCAGTATTATTATTATCTACATTAGTTTCAGCCATCTCTTGTGCTATTTTTGCCAATACTCAAGATTTCCCGACTTTAGTTGGGGGCTGTTTGGTTCAGGGTTTGGGTTTGGGGCTATATTGGCCTGCAAATGAATCGATGGTTGCAGATCTCACTACGGGAGAAGAGCGGAGATTAGCCTACGCATTTACTCGTTTGGCTGATAATTTGGGGATGGGATTGGGGATTATTGCTGGTGGTTTATTAATTAATAATAGTGGAGCTTATCGACTATTATTTATTGTCGATGGGATTTCTTTCTGCTGTTTTTCTCTGATAATTATAGTAGGAATTCGCGAAACATTAGCAGCAGGAATAGTCGAACGGCAATTTATGGGCGGCTATTTGACTGCACTGGGAGATCGCCGTTTATTAGTCTATGTAGCTGTTAATATTATCCTGACGATCTATATCTCCCAAACTCAAACTACTCTCCCCCTATATTTTAGTAATTTCATTCCCCAAGCTGGTAAACTTGGATTCGCACCAACTGTAATTAGTGCTCTCTTTACTTGGCATCTATTGATTACAATCGGCTCCCAAATCCCAATTCTCACCTTCTTACGCCAATTTAGTCATGTGCGAGCGTTGACGATTTCTGGTGGCTTGTGGGTGTTGGGGTTTGTTTGTATGACGATTACGGGTATCGTTGGTAGTTACCAATTGCTGTGGGCGGGTTTGGGTTTGGGATTATTTGGGCTGGCGATTGCTACTTATACCACCGCCGCTTCCGCTCTCACTGCCGATCTCGCTCCGCCCAATTTACGCGGAGTTTACACGTCGATAAATTCGCTCTGTTGGGCGGTAGGTTATGCTGTAGGGCCACCATTAGGCGGTTGGGCACTCGATCGATCCCTTCAATTTGCCCACAATTTTTGGCTTGGTTTAGCTGCATCTGTATCGATCGTCTGGGCGATCTTAGGATATTTGGATCGATTAATTGAGGCGAGAGATTAAAGATTTAGAAAACCAAAATTTCCGTAAAAAATCAAAAAATATATGAAAGCAATCGTTCCTAATCCAATTTGTAACTCATCTGGAAATAGCCCTCTATCGATCGATTCTACTCCTTGGTTTATTGAAATCGATACCCCCATTCCCACCCCTGCATCGAGAGATTTACTCGTGCGTGTCAAAGCTGTTTCTGTTAATCCTGTCGATTATAAAGTTCGGCGATCGCCAGAGCAACAACCCGATCGAATTTTGGGTTGGGATGCTGCTGGAGTTGTCGAAGCTATCGGTGCGGATGTGAGTTTATTTCAAGTGGGTGATGAAGTTTATTATGCTGGGAGTATCATTCGAGCGGGTAGTAATAGTGAATATCAAGTAGTAGATGAACGTATCGTCGGGCGCAAGCCGAGCAGCTTGTCATTTGCAGCAGCGGCGGCTCTACCGCTGACTGCTATTACCGCCTGGGAAGGGTTATTCGAGCGGATGGGCATCGAACCCCAACCAACAGATCTGAATCGAGTTAGTAGTTTGTTAATTATTGGTGGTGCTGGTGGAGTTGGATCGATCGCAACTCAGATCGCCAAACAGGTTGCTGGTTTACGGGTAATTGCAACTGCTTCGAGAGCAGAAACGATCGAGTGGTGCCAGCAAATGGGAGCTGATGAAATAATTAATCATCATCAGCCTTTTAAGGCACAGTTAGCTGAATTAAATATTAAGTATGTGGACTATATTCTCTGTTGCAATGATACGGAGCAGCATCTTCAAAACATGCGGGATATAATTAAACCCCAAGGCAAAATTTGCTCGATTGTCGAGACGAAAAATCCGATCGATCTTAATCTACTCAAAAGTAAAAGTGTCACATTTGTTTGGGAACTAATGTTCACAAAATCAATTTATGAGACTGAAGATATCCAGTCGCAGCACGAGCTATTAAATGAGGTGGCAAACTTAATCGATCGAGGAATTTTAACTACTACGATGACTAAGAATCTTGGCATCATGAATGTCTCAACTTTGATGCAAGCTCACATACTCCTAGAATCTGGAAGATCGATCGGTAAAGTAGTCTTAGAGGGTGTCGGTGATTAAATCGCTAGATTTGGATCGCATTTAGAGGCTGTTTGAAAAGTCAAATTTGTTACCTTCACCCCTGGAGAATCCCCCCCAGCCCCAATACGGTTCGGTTAGCTAATATTTTCGCTGGTTTTAGTACAGCTTTAGGCGGACTTTGCATCACTAGCCCCGATTTTAATCGGTGGCTAACAAAAAGCGTATTGCCCCCAGCCCCCCTTTTTAAGGTTAGGGGGGATTCTCGAAGGTTTACGAGTGCAACCCGGATACTTTTCAAACACCCTCTTACAATCCTGCAAACCATTCATAACCCAAATCTTCCCAATAACCCCGTTTTGGCAATAATTCACTCGTCACCGTTACCGCTGTTACCCATTTACTTAGTTTATAACCGAGTTTAATTGGGGTGGCTAATCTCAACGGGGCACCATTTTCTGGGGGTAAAGTTTGCCCATTCATTTCATATGCGAGTAAAGTTTGGGGATGCAATGCCGAAGCCAAATCCCAACTTTCATAGTAGCCATCAGCAGATTGAAAATACACATATTTAGCAGTAGCTTTTGGTTGTGCCAACGAGAGTAAATCGCTCAATCGTACGCCGCCCCACTGCACTACCGCCGCCCATCCTTCCACACAGACATGACGAATTATCATCGATCGCTTGGGGATAGTTTGGAGATCTGCTAGACTCAAGTTTAGAGGTTTATTTACTTCTCCATCGATCGCCAACTGAAAGTTAGCTAGATTTATTTCAGGCGTACCTCTAAAACTATTAACGATTAATTGTTTGGGTTCGATCGCACTAGATGGAAATTCTGGAGTCGGCTTTTGGGATAATAATAGTGCTTCAAATCCCTCATTTATCGGTATTGATAGCCGTCCGATCGGCTCGTATAGCAGCGTTCCGGCAACATTTATGAGTAAACCAGCTCCAGCCCATTGCAATAGCTGTCGGCGGGAAATTTGCCCAGATTCCACTTTTTCATCATCTTCCATTTATCTTTTCCAGTTTTAAATTAATCATTCTTATTTGAATCGGGGCAATCTGTAAATTACCCCGCTCTCTAAATCTTATTGAGAATTGCTGCGTAATCTCAAAAATGCTGTAGCGATTCGACCTTCACCAATTTTCAATGCTAGAGTAGAGTGTAGTAAAGTAAAAATAACTACCAGTGGCACAGTCATAAAATGTACCGTTCTCAATGTTTGCCAGTCACCAAATAAGGAAGACAACCAATAAAATTGGACTGGTTGATACATCGATAAACCACTAGCGATCGCCAAGAGGAGAATTGGGATAATACTAGTATAAACAATTCGATGCCAAGCATATGTTCGTCGCTTGATATTGCTACTATTTTGTAAGGCTTGAAGATCTTTGCCCCCAACAAATCGATCGCGCCATCTTTTTGTCCAGAATACATAAATCCCGTAAGCGAATAGGTTTAATCCATAGATCCACATAAAGGTAAAATGCCAATTGCGCCCCCCTGCCAACCAGCCACCAAGGGTAATCAACCAAGGGAATGGAATCCCTGCTCTACCGCCAAATACAGGGTTAGCATTATATATTTGCAATCCACTCGCCATCATCCCAAATAAACTAATAAGATTCAGCCAATGGAATAATCTGATAAGTGTAGGTTGTGTGCTGGGAAATTTATCAATCGTTGTCATGAGTTGATTTTGACTTATATTATTTTTTAAAAACCGCCATACCTCAAAATCTCAATTTTCAAAAATATTAAAAAATTGACAGATCGATGAGATTGGAGCTATGGAGGTTAACTTTACTTTGATGAGATGGCTGTAATCTCGATCGCTGTATTACTAATATTGTACATTTCTCCTAAGTCGAAATGCTCAAAATTGGGAAAGTACTATCCAATCTCCAGTCGAGCTGGCTAAAATAGATATAGCAGGTAGATGAGAGCAGGGTGATAAATAGCTCCTAAAATTTGAAACCTGTACATAGCTGAATCTTGGCTGATGACAACCTATTGATGGACATGAATAATATACCCGATCGATATCCCAATTTAACAATTGAAGAATTAGAGATAATTGGATATTTTGCTCGCGGTCAAAAATATACTTTCTCCAGCAAGAATCTAAAGTTAGATTTTAGCGCAACATCGATCCGCTTGAGCGATCGTCAAGGTAAACTACTCGGCATTAGTAAGCAGGCAAATGAGTGGCAACGGAAGGTTTTAGTGAG
Source organism: Chamaesiphon sp. VAR_4_metabat_408 (assembly GCA_031422115.1). Classification (GTDB taxonomy): domain Bacteria; phylum Cyanobacteriota; class Cyanobacteriia; order Cyanobacteriales; family Chamaesiphonaceae; genus Chamaesiphon. Next base: position 20,513 of record JANOPX010000348.1, read on the forward strand.
TAACAACTCTAATTATAATGCGAAAATAATTGAGGTTTTGACTGAAAGAGAATTCATTGCCAAACAAAAATCTTCTCATCCAGATTTTGCCGAGTACCATTATTACAAAGTACCTGATGGCTATAAATTAAATTATACTGAAATTTTACAACTATGGAAAGTTTGGTGGAAGAACAAATGCGATCGACTTCATCGTCAAAAATCGATCGTCGATCCGCTAATTTTTAGCAAAGGCAGTTGGCATCAGATTCAAGATTTGCAGCCTCAGCAAGAGCATTTTTTATTACAAATGGTGCAAGGACCGATTATATGTGCTGAAGATTGGGTGGTATGGGTAGATAAGCTTCAAACTCCATCTATTCCGCTCTCTCCACCATCGACTCCAGAAAATATCTCAGAAACAACTACCCTCACACCATCCAAACCACCTCAATCTAATATGTCTACTCAAATCATTTCTCCTCCAACTACCCCCATCTCACCATTACAAATGCCTAAAAAAGATAATATCGATCTCAATTTGACTGAGCATGATGAAGATCTCGATCTAGAACTATATCTCAGTACATTTAATACTGAAGATACAGAAGATGTCGATCGAATTGAAGGAATCTATAATATTGGGGAATTGCTAAACGATACAATTTCAGAAAATGGAGCATTGCCACCATTACCAAAATCTACATCCACCATAAAATTGGAAGTAAACGTCATAGATCGTTCTGCTGAAAATTTGCCAATCGTCAAGCCATCAGTTAGTATGCAGCCAAATTCTGCCCCAATTGCTCCCCCTCCACCACCAAAATCACCCAAGTTGATGTCTACTTCCAAAGCACCAAATCCCAATCCCGTAACATCATCATCAAAAGTTTCAGTTTCAGAACAATTGCCAAGTCCATTAGTCCAATCACCATCAACATTCTCAACTTCAGAACAAAAAATATCGCTGAAAGTCAAAGCATTTGAAACTCTAGGGAAGTATCTCAAAGAAGGGGATTGCACCACTCATACCGAAACAATCAAAAATACTCAAGGCGAAGTAATCAACCGTAAAACGATCGAGATTCAACGTGGTTGTCCGAGTTGGGCGATCGATCTGATTCAGGGTTTATAATTAATTAGATTTTTAGGATTTTGTCAGAAGTTGTGTCAAATATACACTTTCATATTTTATACCTTACCTATCCAACCTCTAAGATTCAGAGCATGTCCATATCATGATATGGACATGCTCTGAATCTTAGAGATTTCCTAATACCAGAAATCACACTCCCAATGAACCACGAGTTACACCCAATTGATTACTCAATTGTAAACTTTGCCATAAGTCAGTACCACTAATTTGACCGCCTAATAACTGTTGATAATAACCGATCGTCTGGATGACTTCGGCGGGTGTCTCATCGACAAATTCTAAGCGAAAATTGTAGACACCCAATTGAATTAATCGATGGATATATTCAGCACCAGTTTGAGCGACACCATTAAATACAGTATTTCGACAACCAGCATCGGCGAGTAAGATATGATCTGTACCGACTCGATCGCGTAATTTGACTTGATGCTCGTCACAAGGGCGGCCACAATTGGTATAATTTGTACCTTCAGATAGGAAAGCACAGAAGACGCAGTGTTCCATATGAAACATAGGCATATGTTGATGCACTGTCACCTCAAACCAATCGCGGGGACAACTGCGGATGAGGGCAGTTAATTGGTCGATATTGAGGTCATATGAGGCTGTCAGCCGCTCGAAAGTATAGTTTTGATAGAAGTAGTCGGCGGTGAGGGGATTGGCGACGTTGAGGGCAAAATCGCCGATACAGCGTTGGTTTTTAAAAAACTCTAGGTGATCGTAATTGCGAATCAAATAACCATCAGCATCACTGGCTTGCACTTGTTCGAGGATCCAGTTTTCGCCAGATTTGGTAATTCTTGGTGGGGCGACAAATATTTGGGGTGGAATAGATTGAAGCTGTTTGGCGGCGCGAACTAAAGCGACGGCTTCACGGTATTTGCGCGGATCTTCTAGTTCGCAATAAATGGTGGCGATACCGGATTCGATCGCCGCTGGAATTTGGTCTAATTTGCGGACTAAAGCGATTAATTGTGGTGGTTGGAGATAAGTATTACCAGATGGAGGTAGGAGATCTTTGAGTTGGTTGGTTGGGGAGATTTGCCATTGTTTAGGTTGGCTGCGTAGTTCGGTTAATTTGGTGACTATTTCTCGGCGCAGATGGTTTAGTGCGCTCACAGGTAACATCAGATCTCCATCGATCGAATTGGTGAGATTTCCCAAGCTAAATGGAGTGTTTCCCAATCGTCCTAATTGGGATATTAACTTCTCAGTAGTTAGGGGTTGTTTCTCAGCAGGTACTAATAGTATCTCTGACTCTACTTTAACCGTATGCCCCATTTCGTCGCGAGCGATCGCAATTAATGGTAAATCGACAGATCCATGTATCTCTAGATCGATCGATCTTTGGACTTGGGGCACATCTCCGGCATAGGTTTGACGTACCTGTTTTTCCAATTCTGGATCGCTTGTCTTCCAAACTTTATCACCGATATATACCTGCCGAAAATTGACCGCACCTCTACCAAATGTCAGCATCGTCTCGGCGTAATCTTGTCCACCCTTGAACACCTCATACACCCGCCCACCTTCTTCTTTCATCTCTGGATGTCCGCAATCGAACACTACCCCATCGCCAGCTTTAATCGGCACGATCGGATCGATGGTAATTGCCTCTTTATCGAGATAAACTCGACTTACCGTCCCTAAATATACCCCCCGCTTTTTGCCAAACCGAGCATGTACCAAAGCCTGATTATCAATCCCTTCAAACCAACCCGTATATAGCCCCCGCGAAAAAGCCATTTCCAAGTCGTATAAATCTTTTTTCGGTACAACTTGCGGCTCCAAATCTGCCACGATCTTATCCAAAGCATCCCGATAGATCCGCGTCACACTAGCCACATATTCAGGAGTCTTCAATCGTCCCTCAATCTTGAGACAACTCACGCCACTTTTGACGATTTCTGGTAATATACTTAATCCTGCCAAATCTTGGGGACTGAGTAAATACTTGCGATCGCCCAAATAGTGCGTCTCACCATCTACAATTAGATCGTAAGGCATCCGACAAGCCTGAGCGCATTCGCCGCGATTTGCCGATCTCCCACCCAAAGATTCACTCGTCAAACATTGCCCAGAATAAGCAACACACAGAGCACCATGTACAAAAACTTCGAGGGGAATCGAGATATCTCGATCGTGCAATTGTTCGCCAATCTTCTCAATTTCCTTGAGCGAACATTCCCGCGCCAACACTACCAAATTGCAACCCAACTCATGAGCAAATTCCACCCCCGCTGCACTCGTCACCGTCATTTGGGTGGAAGCATGAATCGGAAAATCCGGTGACAAATGACGAATCGATCGACAAATTCCAATATCCTGGACGATCGCTGCATCTACACCAGCTAAAATAATACTCCGTAAATACTGCTCCGCCGCGCCCAATTCCTGGGTAAACACCAAAGTATTTAGCGTCACATATCCCTTCACTCCCCGCTGATGCAACCATGACATCAGCTCTGGCAAATCCTCCTGTGTGAAGTTCTCCGCCCGCATTCTGGCATTGAACCGCTCCAACCCAAAATAGATGGCATCTGCGCCATTCTCGACGGCTGCTTTGGCACATTCCCAGTTTCCCGCAGGCGCGAGTAATTGGGGGCGATGTGTCAAAATTGGAGTGGAAACAGGCATTGGCATACGATCGAGCTTAGGAAAATCTATACCCCTGTATTCTAGCTCGACTTAGATCGGGGAAGGGCAGAAATCTCCGTACTATCAATCTAAAGTTTTGGACTAGCTAAATAATGTCGAACCAACTCGCAAAAATTTACCGATCGATTCAGCAGCGGATCGATCGAGCGAAGTTTTACCAGTAATTAGATCTTCAACTGCTGATGCAGATCCGAGAATAGGCACTAATTCAGTTACTTGGACATCTCGTTCTTCCATTAGGAATAACATCGTCGCTACTGGATCGCTTTCAAGCTTAGATTCATCACATTGAGGCTGAATTTTTTGAAACATAATATTTTAATCCCACGTAAATTTATTGGGTTTTGAATTACAACTGGAGCTGAACGAAGTAAGTAATCTGTTCAAAAAATCGAACTTAGATCGAGTGTAAATCCCGGAAGTACATCTTCCCCATCTAGAATGGTGGGAGATTGCAGCACTTCTACCTCCTGCCCAGATCGATAGATCTCGACTTGCTGCTTTTGGGGATCGATTAACCAGCCTAGGCGCACCCCAGCAGCTCGATACTCTTCCATTTTCTCTCTGAGCTTTGGCATTCTATCTGTGTCGGATCTTAGCTCAATGACAAAATCGGGAATTACTTGTGGAAACTTAACACCAGCGGGGATATTTAGCAGCTTAGACTTTTCAATCCAGGTGACATCTGGAGATCGCACGGCTCCATTGGGGAGGGTAAACCCAGCAGATGAGTCAAAAGCTCGACCTAGTTTGGCTTGCCGATTCCAGAGATTAACATCGGTGGTTAAGTCTGAATTTCGCTCCGAACTTTCCCAACCTGCTGGTGCCATAACTATTAATTCTCCAGTGGCTGTCAATTCAAAATATCGATCTGGATTGTCTTGGCACAGCTTCTCAAATTCTTCATGAGTGACACGAAGAGTAATGCTCCGAACATCCAAGAATAATGGGTTGGTTTCTAGTAATGGCATAAACAACACAGGGGTCAGGGGTCAGGGGTCAGGGGTCAGTTTTGATTCGAGTGTTCTACTTAGATTACGTCTCAACCGCCCTCGCGACGGCTATATTTTTAAGGGTAGAGGCAATTTATCAATTGCCCCTACCCTAATTTTTATACATTACCAGATGATTTGTAAATCTTCCCCTTAATCCAGCCTAGGAATAATCATCCTCGGTTTCGATGTCGGTATCGATTTTCCAGTCATCATCATCATCACTACTACCAGGAGCTTTGATAGTATCACCGTAAAGTCCGGCAAATTCATCTTCCTCATCAGCAGCAGAAGGTTTGACGATCGATAATGCACTGAGAGTAGGATCGTCTAGATCGTAACTCCGTGCGGTACGATCGTCGAGAATCATATCCTCGTCACTGCTCATCATCCCGCCTTCATAGCTACCGTAGACGTTTGGACTACTGTAGTCGCTATCCACCATCATGCTGTTTGAGTCCTCATAGGCATTGAAACCAGTCCCAGCGGGAATCAAACGACCGATGATGACGTTTTCTTTCAAACCGCGCAACCAGTCAGATTTGCCTTCGATCGCGGCTTCTGTGAGTACCCGTGTGGTCTCTTGGAAACTCGCGGCGGAGATGAAGCTATCGGTATTCAAGGATGCCTTGGTGATACCGAGCAACATGGGGGTATATTCCGCAGGAGCCGCACCTGTAATCGACATGGCTTCGTTTACCTGTTCGACTTGGCGGAGTTCTTGCAGCTCTCCAGGGAGCATGGTAGTGTCACCACCATCATCGATGCGGACTTTGGAGGTCATTTGGCGGACGATGACTTCGATGTGTTTGTCGGCAATATCTACACCTTGGGATTGGTATACAGATTGGACTTGGTTCACGAGGAAGGATTGCGCTTTTTGGAGTGCTAAGAGTGCGGCTTCAAATACTCCATTTTCTTCGCGGAAGTGGTTGAAGAAGACATCTAGAATCTCGTGAGGGTTTTGTTGTCCATCGGTGAGTAGATGTCCCGCTTTAACTTCGTTACCGTCGGATACTAGGAGGTTTTGACCCGAACCGAGGAAGTATTCTTCGACTGCGCCACTGCGATCGATTACTTTGATTTCAATCGGTTCGCCGTCTTCGCCATAAATGACGGAGGCGGTACCAGTGCGACGATTGATGATACAGGGTTCTTTGGGTTTCCGCGCTTCGAGGAGTTCTTCGATCCGGGGTAAACCTTGAATGATATCTCCAGTTTTCGATCGCTCGAATACTAGCAATACGAGATTATCACCCCGTTGGACTAGATCGCCATTATCGATATGGAGAATCGCTCCAGGAGACACCCGATAAGGACGCGCCAACCGGAGGATGATTCCATCATCGCTGACGGAGATAACTTGACCGGATTCGGGGCTAGGCAGTCCTTCAGCCAGTTGGGTACCAGATACTAACAGTTGACCTGGTTTGACCGTTGGTGCGGCTCCCTTGGTGTCAATGGTGAGACGATCGGCATCCCGAATCACGAGGATGCGGCGAACAGCTTCTCCACCTTGACGAATCCCGCGAATTTCCCCTGTTAATTTACAGCGAATTTCGGTACGAGCGACGATCGCACCTGGGGCGATTTTTTGGCCGTCGGCGACGAGAGCTTCGGTGTAGGTGCTACCGCCGAGGTTATCGCCTGCGGAGTCGCGGCGGATGACGAGAGATTCGAGGATGACTAGTTGGAGGCGGAGTTCGCCAGATGTCTCGTCGGTAATCAGCTCGATATCAGCGGCTAGTTGGGGTGTCGTAATCATGGCATCCATTTCTAGCACTAGCTGAGTGCGGAGGAGTTCGACTCCATCGACGGATTTTACCCGTTCGCCATCTTTGTAGGGGACGCGCTGAACTGCACGTAGTTCGATGGTGGTAACTTTTCCGTCGGTCAGGGCACTAGCAGAGCCATTTTGGTTGACGGAGGCTTGGGATGGTACGCTAGGTTCGTCAGGAACTTGGTATTCAATTACCGGACGAATCAGGAGTGCGGAACCTTCAGGGGTTTCCACATATTCCAGGTACTTGAGTTCGGTGACTGCTTCTAGTTCGGGGACTGGTTTTTGACCGGGATTGACGATGGTTCCGGTGACTAATTGTCCCGATTCAGGGTCATCGAGCAGGTGTAGTTCGCCTGGTTTGATGGTGATTTCGCGGAGAATATCGTTTTTCTGGACGACTTCCACAATACCTGCAATTCCACAGAAGATATCTTTGACGACTTCTGTACCAGCTTCGACGTATTGTCCGTCTTCGACATGGAGCAGGGTGATGTCTTTATTTACTTCATGGGATTCTTCAGGTACCCAGAGGATCGTGCCACCTTGAACGACTTCGTAGCCTTGTTTGGCTTTGCCTTTTTTCTGGACATCGAGTCCGGCAAATTTGATAATTCCCCCCGTGCGGGTGCGATAGCGATCGTCGATCAGTTCGGCGACGGCTGTACCACTCTGTACTTTTGTACCTGGAGCGGTGAGCAGTTGGAAGCGTTGGTTGTCATCGGTGGAGATGATGTACTGTTCGCGTCCGCTTTGACTTTCGACTTCTACTTTGGCGCGATCGAGTGACACGGAAGCGGTGATAATATCGATCTCCCGTTTGTTTTCGTGCAATCTTACCACCCCACCATTGGCGGAGACGAGACGAGTCTCTGCGAGTACGCCATCTTCGGTGATGCGATCGCCATTTTTGACTACTGGTTCGGCTCCAGGTGGTAAGTTATAAACTTCCCCTGAAAGTACCCAAATCAATCCACCCCGTTGAGCACTACGGGTCATGTTACCTTGACGATCGGTCTTCTCTTCAGGAATGATATCAGCGAAGATAATTTCCCCAGCTAGATCCGAGGATACGTCTTTGGTTGCCTTCTCTTTGGACTGTCCACCGCGACTCAGAGCGATTTCGACCAACAGATCGCCTGCTTTGACCTCCGCGCCATTTGGCACCAGTAGGAGCGAGCCAGCGGTGAGGCTGTAGGTCTTTTTCTTGCCTTTACCTTTGGGTTCGAGGACGAGATCGCCATTGACTTCGACTTGCTCGCGCTCTTCACCATGACGAGTCCGAATCGATCGCACCCGCAGGTTGGTAAATTTGACGGTACCATCATGGGGTGCGCGAATTTGTTGTTCGACTTCCCCTGTAAATACCCCACCCGTGTGGAATGTCCGCATGGTAAGCTGAGTCCCTGGTTCGCCGATCGATTGCGCGGCAATAATCCCGACTGCTTCACCTAGATCTACTAGATGTCCGTGAGCCAGACTCCAGCCATAGCAAAGCTGACAGACCGATCGTGCTGCTTCACAAGTAAGCGGCGAGCGGACGAATACCGCCTCGACATTTGCTTTGGTGATTTCTTTAATTAGATCTTCACCTAATTGTTGATTGCGGGTGCCGATTACAGCCTTGGTTTCAGGATGAATCACATCTGCGGCTAATACCCGCCCATACATCCGACTGGCGAGGGTAATCAGGACGCGATCTCCATCTTTCATCGCTTCCACATTCAGTCCGCGTTCGGTACCGCAGTCATGTTCGCGGACGATTACATCCTGAGAAACGTCTACCAGACGACGAGTGAGGTAGCCAGAATCCGCCGTCCGTAAGGCGGTATCTACTAATCCTTTTCGCGCACCATAGGAGGAAATAATATACTCAGTTACCGTCAAACCTTCTTTAAAGTTGGTCTTGATTGGTAAGTCAATGATTTCCCCTTGAGGATTTGCCATCAAACCCCGCATCCCTACGAGCTGACGGACTTGGGATAGATTTCCCCGCGCTCCAGAAAACGCCATCATATAGACGGAATTCAGAGGATAGTTTTCGCGGAAGTTGATTACTACCTGATCTTTGAGAGCTTCCGAAGTCATGTTCCAGGTATCAATTACCTTTTGAAAGCGTTCGACTTCGGTAATCTCTCCACGGGTATATTTGGCTTCGGTTTCATCGATCGTATTTTCGGCTGCTTCGAGCATTTCCCGCTTAATCGGCGGAATTTTCAGATCGTCGATACTAATCGATACGCCTGCTCTAGTCGCAAACCGAAAACCCAATTCTTTGAGTTTGTCCGCCATCTGCGCCGTACGTGCGGTTCCATAAAACCGGAACGACCACGAAATCAGTTTTTTCAACTGACCTTTATCCACCATTCTGTTGTTGAAAACGATTGGCTTTCTTTCTTTTTCGTTCATGGTCAGGGGTGAGGGGTGAGGGGTGAGGGGTGAGGGGGAGACGGGGTGAGGGGTCTGTAGGGGCGGGTTTATGAATCTAATGACGCTTTTACCAGAGATTCATTCAAACCCGCCCTCCCCACTAAAGACTTCGGGAGGGTGAATTTCAATCCAAAATCCAAAATCCCTTATCTCTTAGGCTGAAAGCACTTCCTGAATTGTCTTGTTATAAATAATTCGTCCTGGGGTCGTGTAGATATATTGAGATAGTAATTCGCCTGTTTTGGTTTCCCGAATGCGGCGGAATTTATAGCGTTTGACGATCGTGCCGTCGGCGGATTCGATCGTTTCTAGTGGTTCTGTTTCGGGGTCATCTGATTCCATCAAGCCGTCATATCTCACCCAGATAAAACTGTGGATGTTTAGTTCTGCGCGATCGTAGGCGCGAACTACATCTTCGAGATTGCTAAAATAGCGATCGGTATCAGGTAGAGCCGGATTCCGCGCTGTGAGATAATAACAACCCAAGACCATATCCTGAGATGGTGCGACGATCGGCGAACCAGTTGCAGGGGATAGAATGTTGTTACTCGCCAGCATTAGCAGGCGTGCTTCTGCTTGAGACTCTAGGGAAAGGGGTACGTGTACCGCCATTTGGTCGCCGTCAAAGTCAGCGTTAAATGCGGGACATACGAGGGGGTGAAGTTGAATCGCCCGACCTTCGACCAAGATTGGCTCGAAGGCTTGAATACCTAATCTGTGTAGGGTTGGTGCCCGATTGAGCATCACTGGGTGTCCAGAAATGACTTCTTCCAAGACATCCCAAACGGTGGGGTCGCCCCGTTGAATTAATTTCTTCGCCGCTTTAATATTGTTGACGAGGTTATTTTTAATTAACCGTTGAATGACGAAAGGTTGGAACAATTCGATCGCCATTTCTCGCGGTAATCCACACTGATGAATTTTCAGTTTTGGCCCGACGACAATTACCGATCGACCGGAATAATCTACCCGTTTTCCGAGCAAGTTTTGCCGAAAACGACCCTGTTTACCTTCGATAATATCCGATAGAGATTTGAGGGCGCGGTTATTTGCCCCCACTACCGTACGTCCGCGTCTACCGTTATCAATGAGCGCATCGACGGCTTCTTGGAGCATCCGTTTCTCGTTCCGAACAATGATTTCTGGAGCGAGGATTTCTTGCAATCTCGCCAGACGATTATTCCGATTAATTACGCGACGATATAAATCGTTCAAATCCGAAGTCGCAAACCGACCACCATCCAACTGCACCATTGGGCGCAAGTCGGGGGGAATTACCGGAATGTAACTCAAAATCATCCATTCAGGACGACTCCCAGTCGCAATAAAGTTATCGATCACCCGCAGGCGTTTGATCAACTTGGCGCGTTTTTGCCCCTTGGACTCGCTAATCTGCTCGCGCAGCTTCTCAGCCTCTTCTTCCATTTGCAGGTCTTCTAGCAGCCTTTGCACCGCCTCTGCGCCGATGCCTACCTCGACACCTTCGAGCTGAGAATCTTCGCTATAAATCCGCTCTTCGATTTCCAACCACTGTTCTTCTGTCAGCAGTTGCTTATAACCGAGAGTTTCATCATTACCCGCAGCTAGTACGACGTAAGAGTTAAAGTAAACAATCTGTTCGACATCCCGTAAAGGCATATCGAGCAAAATACTCAAATAACTCGGAATTCCCTTCAAATACCAAACGTGAGATACTGGCGCGGCTAGTTTGATAAATCCCATCCGGTGACGACGCACGCGGGATTCGGTCACTTCTACCCCACATCGCTCGCACACAATCCCGCGATGGCGTACCCGCTTGTACTTCCCACAATGGCATTCCCAATCCTTGGCTGGCCCAAAGATTTTCTCACAAAACAAGCCATCCATCTCCGGCTTCAATGTCCGGTAGTTGATGGTTTCGGGTTTGGTAACTTCCCCAACTAGTTGTCCATTGGGTAAGTTGCGGGAACCCCACTCGCGAATCCGATCGGGTGAAGCAATCCCAATCTTAACGTAATCAAACTTAGTTTCTAACTTTTGACGCTGCATATTTTTTAGTGGGTGGTGGATAGTGAATAGTGGTTAGTGGTTAGTGGTGAGCGAATATTGAGTATATATGGGTAAGCTGTTCGACATTTAAAGCACATCCGCCGTTGGTTTCGACTCCGCTCAACCAAATGGGTTGAGTGGAATTGAATATGCAATTTAGATGTTTGACAGGTTATGACTCATGACTATCCACTATCCACTCACCACTATCGACTAACTTTCTTCGTTATCATCTCCACGAGCAAAGGATTCGTAAGTGGGGCGAGATGGTGCGCGGCGGGTGTTGACATCTGCCATCAGATCGACTTCTACATCGCGGCTGTCGCCATCGGCTGTTTGTTCGACTTTGTGGACGGCGATATCTAGTCCGAG
>JANOPX010000349.1:0-6934 GCA_031422115.1 Chamaesiphon sp. VAR_4_metabat_408
GACTTTGAGGCTAAATTATTCGATCGAATCGAGGATAGTTTCAAAATCTATCAAAACTCAGTTGTCGAAACCAAGCCGATTCGTTGGCAAATCATGGGATTGACTGTCCGACCGCGCGCGATCGAGGTAAGCTTGGTACCCAAGGATGAGCATAGTTATAACCAAATTACCGCTTTCCGACGGGCTATTTATCAAAGTTCGAGTTTGATTTCCCTGGGAATCGAGCAGCAGTACTATTTTACAGCCCATACGACGGTAGCTTATTTTGGCAATGTCAATCGCGAGATCGATCGCGCCAGGTTGAGCAATACGTTGCAAGAGTACAATATGCACTGGCTCGATCATCCGCAAGAGATCCTCCTAGCTCAAGGGGAATTACGGAAGTTTACCGATATGTATACTTACGAACGGGAAGCACATTTTCCAGTCGTTCAACTGTAGTCGGTAATCGATCGTACTTAAGTTGATGCGGGGATCTTTACCCCACCCCAACCCTCCCCTTATAAAGGGGAGGGAGTAAAAGCTACGCTTTTTTCAGTAAATCCCCTCCTCGGAGGGGTGCCCGTAGGGCGGGGTGGGTAGATCCACGCAGCACCTCAAACTAATTCCGAATTACCCGATGACCCTCAATCTTCACCCCACAGGATGCCAATCTTGCTTCCCAACCACTGCGGTTGCCAATAGTCTTAGTCTCACTAAATAATCCCGCCTTCTCTTCAGCCTTAGTACATTTAGCAAACTTTGCATAAAGCGGATAATTCTCACTTACAAATGTTTCCTTCCGATGCAAAATCGGTGGATTATCATATTCCGAATAGTCGCGAAACTTTAGACTCAAATCTCGCAGATCGATTAACATTGCCCACTCTAATGCTGGATGAGCAACAGCATCAAAATCGGGATAGTAGAGATAGGAAATACAGGGCTTTTCAGTATTAAATTTGATGATATTTGCATCTTCAGTACCGCCAATATTGCGACTCGCACAACCTTCATATAGTCGCAGCTTGGGATCGATTTGATTCAACGCCGAAATATGGACATAGAGTGACATTGGTAATAGCTTACCAATTTTACTTTGCTGGCAAGCTTTTTTGATAATGCCTGGTTCACCGATTTTAAATAATAGTCGATCGGCAACTTCGCACGCTTCATCATAACTACCAAAAAAAGCTTTAATATCGGCACGGATAGCTGGTGATAAGTTCTTGATACTGCGCCCCTTACCAAAATGTGCTAGAGCTAAATAAACTTGTAAATCTAACGATCGCTGATAGGCAATTGCATCCCATTCTGCTTCATCAGTAGCAGTTAAAACAATTTGAAATGCGCGTTTGAGATTGCCAAATTCCTGATTTAATTCTGGTTCTAGCTCTAGTTCGCCCTTAACTGGAATTCGTCCCCGCTGACTGACAAAATTCATTAAAGGTGCCAACTGAACCTGATAGTCCTCAAACCGCTTGCTCTCAATCCGCACCCGTGGCGTAGACATCCGTGTATATAGTCTCGCTGCTCGAAAACTTTCAGCTTGAGCCAGATCCCGAAATACTAAGAACACCCCCAATCCAATTGGGATTGCGTCAACAGTAAGAACTCGATCGATATATTCTTTTAATTCTACTTGCTGATAGTATTTCTGAAATGTATTGCGCTTAGTTAAAATCCCATCGCCATAAGCTAAGACACCCCGCAAATCATTGACTAAAATCTGAGCGGCAACGATTAATACTTGTCCGGTTAATTCCCACGCCTGGATTAATGCTCGATCTCGTTCAGCCAGATCTTCAATTACATTAATGATATAGCTTAGATTAACTACATCTGCCGATCGCACCTCAACATCTGGAAAGTAATAAGGGTCCCAACCTTCACAAGTATAACCAGCGGATTTTAATCTTTGAACATCGCCACCAATGCCACAACCATAGTCAAAAATAGTTGTTGCTATCGTAATGATACCCGACTCGATCGCCAATCTTACCGGACGTGACAATTCAACTCGCGTCATCGCAGCGCGGTGTCTTTCAACTTCTAATCCAATTGGTATTTGTGACATTGGTTAGGTATGAGGTTTTAAGATGGTTAAAAATGAAGATAAAACCCAATCTTCACTTTGATTACTTGCCAACTTGAATTAATTCGATTTTATAACCAGTTGGATCTTCAACAAAGGCAATTACCGTTGTTCCATGTTTCATAGCACCTGGAGCGCGAGTGACTTTGCCACCTTTAGCCGTAATTTCGGCACAGGTAGCATAGATATCCTCCACCCCAAGTGCGATATGACCATAGCCATCACCGATCGAATATGCTGAAGTATCCCAGTTATGGGTTAATTCGATGACAGTATGATCGGATTCAGCTCCGTAGCCGACAAAAGCAAGTGTAAACCTACCCTCTGGGAAATCATCTCGACGCAATAATTGCATCCCCAGTACTTCACAGTAGAAGCGAATAGATGCTTCTAAATCGCTAACCCGCAGCATTGTATGTAAAAAACGCATGGCTTTGTTTGAATAGTTTTAAAAATTTGGTGACTAATTTTGCTAACTGAGGTGTCTTCACGACGTATGATAACGTGTTGGCAACAATAGTTGCTAATAGACGGATGGTCAGGGTGTTACGCTACATTGTTTACCGAAGGATCGAGCACAGGTCGAAGGATAAGGGAATAACTATGAATATGCCAGATATGGCGATTACGGAAATTCGAGCTAGAGAGATTCTCGATTCCCGTGGTCGTCCGACAGTAGAAGCCGAAGTATACTTAGCCAATGGTGGATTTGGGCTAGCCCAAGTTCCCAGTGGCGCATCGACAGGTAGTTTTGAAGCTCACGAATTGCGGGATGATGATGCCAGTCGCTATGGGGGCAAAGGTGTCCTGAAAGCAGTTGCCAATATTGAAGACAAGATCGCGCCAGCGTTGGAAGGCATGGATGCTTTCGATCAAATGGCGATCGATCGAGCGATGATCGAACTCGATGGTACACCAACTAAGTCTAAGCTGGGTGCTAATGCGATCCTAGCAGTATCTCTAGCCAACTCCAAAGCCGTTGCTAACGCCCTGGGCGTGCCGCTGTATCGTTATCTGGGTGGCCCTTTGGCGAATTTACTCCCCGTGCCACTGATGAACGTCATCAATGGTGGTTCTCACGCGGCGAATAATATCGACTTCCAAGAATTTATGATCGTACCTGTCGGTGCGACTTCCTTTAAGGAAGCCCTCCGCTGGGGAGCCGAAATATTTGCGGCTCTGAGCAAAGTTCTAGACGAAAAGGGTCTACTAACTGGAGTAGGGGATGAAGGCGGCTTTGCGCCCAATCTAGCATCCAATCAGGCATCATTGGAACTGCTGATGGCAGCGATCGAATCTGCCGGATACAAGCCTGGAGAACAAGTCGCTCTGGCACTAGATGTCGCGGCGAGTGAATTCTACAAGGATGGTAACTATATTTACGATGGTAGTAGCCACACCCCTGGTCAGTTTATCGACTATCTAGCCGATCTTACTACCAAGTATCCGATTGTTTCGATCGAAGATGGCTTGCATGAAGATGATTGGGCAAACTGGCAGTTGCTCACCCAGAAAATTGGCTCAAAAGTCCAGTTAGTCGGGGATGATTTATTCGTAACTAATTCCACCCGTCTCCGCCAAGGCATCAAAGAGAAATCGGCGAATGCGATTTTGATTAAACTCAATCAGATTGGCACCCTCACCGAAACGCTCCAAACGATCGATCTGGGTACTCGGAATGGGTTCAAATCGATCATCAGTCATCGTTCCGGCGAAACTGAAGATACGACAATTGCCGATCTTGCCGTTGCGACTCGTGCGGGACAAATCAAGACTGGTTCGCTCTGTCGGAGTGAACGGGTGGCGAAATACAACCGCTTATTGCGGATTGAGGATGAATTAGGCGATCTCGCTGTTTATGCTGGATTGGAATAATCGGCGTTTGATTTAAGGTATGATTTGCCCTCACCCCGCCAGATCCTTCGGCTCTGGCTCCCCTCTCCCAAGCTTGGGAGAGGGGCTGGGGGTGAGGGCAGAATCTACGCTTAATAAATCAGTTCAGCAACGACAAGACATTCCCCTCCCTGATTTTACCGAGCGAGATCGAAGTTTTTAAAAATCAACAGCCCTCTAACTGAGGATCTTCGTCGATATTAGTTGGTATATCTGAATCGATTACCACAAAATAAACGACAGGTAACAGCTTTGAATCTTGAGCCAATCGATCGACAAAATCACTAATCCCATCAATCCCGATCGATTGTAAAATCTTTAATAACTTACTACTATCACCAATCAATCTAGCCACATCAATGCCAGCATACACAGGCTGATAATAAGGCAACCTCCCAATCCCCTCACCCAACAAAGTCACCGCACCACGCCAATTGCGATTGTGGAGATGATAACAAGCCACCGCAATTTGGAGCACACCTTGATAGAATTTCTTGTCTGGATCGATCGAGTCCATCCACAACGCTTCGAGCGTATCATGACAAGCATAATATTCTCCAGCATTGAACTCTGCAACACCTTGCAACCATTCAGATCGTAAGCTCTCAGTCATAGATGCTCGAATCCAAGTAAAATCGATCGTAACTAAACATCCGACTTGCGACCATGACTCATTCTACAGATATTCCGACCCTAGTAAGCTGGATGGCTGGAGATTTTAGCAATCAAGCACAAGCATTTGAAAATCCGCCATTTTTCGCCCACATTCGGGTGTGTATGCGCCCATTACCCTACGCGCTAATGGATGGAGTCGGTTTATTTCTCGAACAGGCATATGATTTTCAGCTCCACAATCCCTACCGCTTGCGGGTATTAAGATTTGTGGTTATCAATGATAAAATCGAAATCGAACACTACACGATCGAACCCGAAGCCGAATTTCACGGAGCCGCCCGTAACCCAGCTCTACTCCAACAACTCACTCGCGACAAAATTATCAAAATGTCCGGCTGCACGATGATTACCGAATGGACAGGCAGCACATTTAAAGGCTACGTCGAGCCAGGAAAAGGCTGTAAAGTCTTTCGGAATGGCAAAAATACCTATTTAGATAATAGCTTTGAAATCAGCCCCCAGCAGCTAATTAGCCTCGATCGCGGTCTAGACATGGAAACTAACGAACGAGTCTGGGGATCGATCGCAGGTCCCTTTGAATTTACTCAGACAGCCAGTTTCGCTGACGAAGTGGAGATTAGTGAATAGTGAATAGTGAATAGTGGATCGTTAATTTGGACGCAAGCGTCCTTTTTTCTCTACACATTTCATATCCTGTATCTCCATTCCACAGCCACGATCCACGATCCACGATCCACTATTCACTAACTTGCGTTACCTCCTCTTCTACAAACCCTACGGTGTCCTGAGTCAATTTACCGACGATGGTGGCAGGCAGACACTCAAAGACTACATTCCCGTTTCTGATGTCTATCCCGTCGGGCGATTGGATTGGGACAGTGAGGGTTTGGTGCTGCTCACAGATGATGGCAGGCTTCAACATCGACTCAGCGACCCCCAGTATGGTCATCCCCGCACCTATTGGGTGCAGGTGGAGCAGATTCCTGATGATCTGGCATTGGAGCGGCTGGCGACTGGAGTAGAAGTGCAGGACTATCGCACCAAACCAGCGCGAGTCAAGTTATTGTCAGCCGAACCCACTCTACCACCACGAGATCCGCCAATTCGCGATCGTCAAAATATCCCCACCGCTTGGATCGAACTAACTCTGACTGAAGGCAAAAATCGGCAAGTCCGCCGGATGACAGCCGCAGTTGGTTTTCCGACATTAAGATTAGTTCGCGTGAAAATCGGCCAACTATCGCTCGAAGGCTTACCATTGGGATCTTGGCGCGATCTAACTACTACTGAGGTAAAAATACTAAAAAGGAAATAAGCAATTATGATAGAAATATGAGAAGATCGATCTATCAGGAGAAAAATGGCTGACAAACTTTCGATTTACTGGCGATCGATCTTAGCAATTACATTGGGATGTACAGTACTCTCGCTGTACTCATGCAGTGCGAATAAGCGGGGCGCACCTACTCCAGAAAACGTTGTCGAACAATATTTGTCAGCGTTGGAAAATAAAAATAAGAACTCGATGTTGCAATTAACTGATGAAGATTCAAATTCAGCTAGTGCAGTCAATTCTAAAATTAGCAAAACTGGGGGATATAAAATCCAGAACAGACAAATTGTCTATGATAAACTCACCCCCAATTTATGGAATGCCAGAATAAAAGGCAACTATGTCGATCGACAGGGAATTGCCAAAAAACTTGAAGACTCAATTTCAATTCAGTATCAAAGTAAGGGCGAACCAAAATCATATGCGGGACGTTGGTATTTACAATTAGCTAAGTAGATTTATTCAATACAATTTCTAGTAGTCTTTGGATTGTCGGCGAATCGTCATTCATCCGCCAGACGATCGCAATAGTTGCGAGTTTCTCTACGCTCACAGCTGCGGAAATCGGTCTATAAACTACCCCCTGACGTTGAGCTTCTTGAATTGATGCGGGTAAGATTGACACACCCATATTCGCAGACACCAAACTCACGATCGTTTGCATCTGAATACACTCTTGAACCACGTTAGGACTAAATCCAGCCGCCTGACAAATAGCAATAATTGGGTCGTACAATCCTGGAGCAAGCTGACGGGGAAATAGAATAAATAGCTCTGCTGCTAACAATGAAAGATCTACACTATCTAATTTAGCCAAATGATGATTTGTTGGCAAAGCGACAACTAAAGATTCTTGAAAAATTACTTCACTAGCAAGATTTTTATCGATTATTGGCGGACGGATTAGTCCAATATCAATTCTACCTTCTCGCAACCAAATTAACTGTCGATCGGTTGTCAGTTCATGCAATTCAATCTGCACCTGAGGATACCGATCT
>JANOPX010000350.1:0-24925 GCA_031422115.1 Chamaesiphon sp. VAR_4_metabat_408
ATCGATCGATGATATTCGCCGAGAACACGGTATCGTATTGTGAACCGAAATAGCCTTAATTCAGAACCTAGATTCAATGCCCCGTAATAAAACCATTACAGATGAAGAAATTCTGACGATGGCTCGATCGCTTTTCCTGAAGGAAGGGGCGAAAGCTTCGACCAGAACTTTGGCTAAGATGGTTGGCATCTCTGAATCTGTAATCTTCCAGCGATTTAGCACCAAAGAAGATCTTTTCTTTACAGCAATGGTGCCACCACCAGCGCAACTTGAGGCAATTTTCAACATCCATCCTGGTGAGCAAGAGATCGTTACGAACCTGATATCGGTTAGCTTACAGATCGTTGTTTACTTTCGCGAGGTAATGCCAATTTTTCTATCTTTAGTCAGTCATCCATCCTTCGATATGCAAATATTTTTGCAACGTCACACGATGCCAAGAATTCAAATTGTGAATCGGCTCGTTGAATATCTAAATGCTGAAGCAGAATTAGGTCGAATCCAGCGCGGAAATGTGGAAGCGACCGCAGCGATGCTGTTATCGCACTTACACAATTTAGCTCTGTCTGAAAATATTGGCGATCGTCAACCGATCGATACAGAGCGGGCGATTTCTGATGCGATCGCAGCCTTATGGAAAGGTTTGGCTCCATAGTTAAGTAGGTATACTGCGAACGGCTAAGTACTGGACTACACTTCGGAGATTTGCAGATAATGGCACAATTGAAGCGATCAAAACACCAGGTGGTCAACGCCTTTATAACATCGCTAGCTATACAGGGAAGTCAAAACTTCCCGTTACTATTTGCTATTGCCGAGTTTCTTCAAGTAAACAGCGTGCAGATCTTGATAGTCAGATCGCTTATATGCGGGGACTTTACCCCCAAGCAGAAATTATTACTGATATTGCCAGTGGACTCAACTACAAGAGGAAGGGTCTTAAAGCCTTACTGGGACGCTCAATGTCCGGCGATAAGCTCACAATTGTGGTTGCCCACAAAGACAGGATTGCAAGATTTGGAGTCGAACTTATCGAATGGGTCTTACAATCCGGCGGTAGTCAACTCGTGGTTCTCAATCAGTCAATATCAGATCCACAAAGAGAACTTACCGAAGATCTCCTTGCCATCATTCACATCTTTAGTTGCCGACTCTACGGTCAAAGACGGTATCCAAATAACAAGATGCAAAAAGATTCGGGTGTTTCCGACAACAGCGCAGAAGGGCATCTTGGCGCAGTGGTTCGGGATCTCCAGAGTAGCTTACAACAAGTCAATTGATTTCTTAAATCAAGAGGGTTCAGTTGCTAATTTCTTTTCTAATAAGAAAGAAATTTATGACAGTTTGGCAGAATGGGCATCATTCTGTCCATCCAATCCTAGATTTCTTGCGATAAAAGATGCTCATGATGCGGTCAAAGCTCAGAAAGCTAAGGCTAAAAAAACAGGCAAACCTTTTACGATGAAATTTCGGAGTCGTAGAGATAGTCAAGTACTTAAATTTCAAGTGGCTAACTATCGAAACGGCTTATATAAAAAAACGCTTGGTACCTTAAAACTGGCGGAACCTCTCCCTGAAAACTTATGCGATGCCTCTCTAACTCTAGTTAATGGTCAGTACCATTTGAATGTTCCCTATAAAAGTATCATCCATCCAGCCGATAACCAAGGTACTGGTCGGGTCACCCTCTGGTCGGGTCACCCGACCAGTTGCCCAGTTGAGATGGTTGCTCTAGACCCAGGAGTTAGAACATTTCAAACTTACTACTCTCCATCTTCTTGTGGTGAAATTGGAGCTAAATGTATCGGTAGGATTTATCGATTATGCCAACATTTAGATAATCTGATGTCAAGAAAATTATGGAAACCAGCCGCTAAGGTTCGTGTCAAAATAAAGAATCTTGTTTCAGAGCTACATTTTCAAGCTGCTAACTTTCTGACTAAAAACTTCTCAACTATACTAATCCCAGCTTTTGAAACTAGCCAGATGGTCAGCAAAAAGGCAACTAGAAAGATTAGAACCAAAACAGCCAGAGCAATGATGACTTGTTCTCACTATCAATTCCAACAAAGATTGATAAACAAAGCTCTAGAAAATGGTTGTGAAGTTGTCGTAGTAACTGAGGAATATACCAGCAAGACTGCGAGTTGGACAGGTGAAATAATTAATATTGGGTCACGGAAAACTATCACATCAAATGGTGTGACGTTAGACCGTGACATAAACGGAGCCAGAGGAATTTTTCTGAAGGCATTGGTCGATAGTCCCGATCTTCGCAAGAAGGTTGCATCTGTTAGCTTTTGTTAACTTAAAACTATCTGAATTAACTCATCCGCACTGGGCTAGAAACATGTTCGTGGATGATAACCCACTGACCATTTTGTTTTTCCCAAACCATCGAAGCATGAGCATGTTCGGTGTATTTTTCGCCTGTTTTGCGATCGGTAAACTCAGTTCTGAATGTAAATGTCGTTAGCCCCATGTTGCCGTTAGTTGTGACTTTGATATTATCGTCGATTGCAGTTTTAGCCTTTGTTGCGGCTTGCATCGTCGGTTCCCATAGCTTCTTAAAGCTCTGGTAGCTTTGAGTAACGGTTCCTGCTGGAGAAATTGTGTCAAATTCCAAGAACCGATCGCTATGCTCGTACAAACTATCGACACGATTCATGGAGAAAAGGCTGTCTCCCGAACTCCATCCCTTCTCCCATGCAGTCACACTTTGCTTGAGCAGATCGACATCATTTGGCACAGCTCGAACAGGTTGAACCAGCCCAAGACTAAGTACACTAACGAGAAGCAATACCAAGAGCGAACGTAGTAGTTTTTTCATTGAGAAACTCCTTATTTTGCGGATAGTCCTTAAAACGAGTAATTGAGTAAAAGAAAGGCTCTATTTACTTTGAGTAGAGTGGCATCATGGTTTGAGCCGTGCTTCTACCAAAAGCTGATTGAGCAGTTCGAGCTTTTCTTGGTTTAAATGTCCAAGTTGTTGTTGATGCAACTTCCAGATTAGGGGATCGAGTTTTTCGATCGCCTCCAATCCAGATCGAGTTACTCTGACTCGAACAATGCGACGATCTTGTTCATCCCGTTCGCGTTTGATTAACCCATCCTTTTGTAACCGATCGACCAAACGAGTGATGTCAGGATCTCGTGCCACCATGTACTGAGCAATTGACTGGCTCGGCATTCCAGCATCTCCCATCCTGGCAACCACTTTCAGCACGTTATAGAGGGGCTGCGAAAGATGATGCTGTTTGAACAGTTCTGCTACCTCATCACTCAGCAGCGCATGAGTCCGCACGAGATTGAGATAAGCTTCCTGTTCAGGCACTTGAAAGGGCTGAGATTCGCCCAATTCTGTGTAGAGGGTGGAATGTCGAGGCATGTTTGTTTTGCTCATATGGTTAATATATCTTTTAAGGATAGTCGTGTCAACAAGTATTTATAAGTGACTCACGTTAGTTAAAATACTGTCGCCAATTACGCTCGGTTGCCTCATCTGCGGGAAACATACACTCGATTCGTAGCTCCTGAAGCGTGATGTCATAAGGAGTGCCTAATGTAGCGATCGTCGAGAAGAATTTTAACTCCAGATCATCGCGCCGAAGATGAACGTTCAATAACAAAGTATGTTGAGCGGGATGTGTAGCGGTTTGCCAGATCTGAGCCACACCTGGATAGCTCATCAGTTCCTGCAATAACACAGTAGAAAGCGCACTCTCCCGTTCGATGAGCGTCTCGCGATGCAATCTTTGCAGCAAATGGTTGGTACAGCTCTCCCAGTTGACAATTACCGAACGTAACCCTTGAGGATGCAACATCACCCGCAGGATATTAATCTTCCCCTCTTTGTAAAATAGGGTTTGCAGTCTTTCGGGGTCGATAAAACGATCTAGCAATCGAGTTGCACCCTGATTGGTTAATAGTAAATTCCAATATCGATCTACTACAAATGCGGGATATGGCTCGTGCTGGTGCAACATTAGATCGATCGCTTTTCGCACTGGAGTCATTTCGAGAGCCGATAAATCCGTCTCGGTATGAATCGCCGCAAATCCGGCGGCTGAGAGTAATAAATTCTGCTGTCTGAGTGGAATCTCCAAAACAGTTGCCAATTGCAACACCATCTCCTGACTAGGTTTGGCGCGTCCCGATTCGAGAAAACTGATGTGACGCTGAGAAACTTGACTGGTAACGGCGAGATCGAGCTGACTGAAATTGCGAAGATCGCGCCATTGTTTGAGCAGTGTCGCAAATGAAGCGGTAATTAGATGTTGTTGCATAGACAGAGGCAAAACGATGACTTTGATTACCTTACAGGTAATTGATTTAATTATCCCCTTTTGTGAAAATTATCTTGTACCGAATTGGAGAAGATTATGTCAACACCGATCGAGATCGAGGGCAAACGATCGTTCAACTCTCTCAAAACACTGTATCTGCTGCTCGCGATCGCAGGTTCGATTCTACCCTGGTTTTGGTTGCTCCAAGATCCCGCCGCGTTGATATCTCCAACCTTATTTTTGCAACGCACGTTTGCAAATCAGATTGCGACTGCTTGGGCGAGCGATTTGCTGATTAGTTCGATCGTCTTCTTTGCTTTTGCCGCGAACGAACTAAAACGGTTAGGTGTCGATTCTCCAGGGGAGAGGCTACGCCAACGGCTGTGGATTTTACTCTATATTGGACTAACATTTGGCATCGGGCTTTCTTGCTCTTTACCGTTATTCCTCTATCGCCGAGAACTAATCCTAAAACGAACCACATTCAGATAATATTAAAAAATTTCGATCGCCTTGTCAAATTTAATAGAACATTTACAAATACTAAAATGAAAAACACGACTCAGCTTATCCAAGAGAAAAAATCGATCGACGCGATATTGTTTGTATTTTTAGGTGCCATACTTTGGTTGGAAGCTTTACTATTTATTCGGTTTGGGGGCGCAGCATTGTTTGTGAATGGCAATCCCTGGCTCCTCTTTTTGTTTGTTACTTCCATTCCGGTAACTTGGGCTATAGTCAAAATTAGTGCCATAGTTGGTAAAATTGATGGTGACGATCTGTTGAGTGCTGTGGCAATAATGGTTTTGACTGCGGCATTATTGGATGGTATGGCTTTAACTTGGTTTCCAAGCTGGTATGGTCTCTCACAGGCGGGACTATTGCTGGCAGCCGCATGGTTATTATGGGTTGTCGGGATCGGTTTAGCGATCGCATTTGCATTGCCAATGTGGGATTAAGCATTTGGAGCAAGAAAATTAGACCCGGCAGTTGGACGGGAATGTTGTTATTTTTCCCTTTGAGTATTTGGGTATATTCGATCGGCTATTGGCAGCATTCAATCTCACTCACCGATTTTTTAATTAGTGGTGCGATTACCTCTGGTAGGCTACGCCAACGGATTATCAATTTCGCTCTGGCTATTATGGATAACCATCGAATATTTGAAACTCAACCGAATCAGAGAGTACTGAATTTTGGGCTGCGACGTACATGCGTGTTTGAAGTTTAGAACAAGTAACCGAGCAAATCAGTAATACCTTCTTGCCAAGGCTGTTTGCCAAGTTGCTTGACCATCCGATCCTCGCTATCGACAACCGGATCGAGAAACTGTTGTGCCACATTAGCAGAATACGGCTCAAGTTAAGTTAAATGAGGTAGATTTGTGGAATCGCGCATTCAATCATACTTACGGGTTGCCGCCAGCCATCAACGAGAAACAGCCCAAATCGTGCCTTAGCAATAGCCGCAATCGCTGTAGGTAATCGCAAATTTAAAGGATAATTATAAGTTGGTTGTCCTGGCAACAAGACTGAAACTTATTTAGCTATAGAAATGCAAATTGAACCATATCAACCCCAACATCTAGCAAAAGAAGTAGAACTTATTGCTGGGGGCGAGGTAGAGATCGTCGCGATCGATGGTAATCTCATAATTAAACCAAAAAGACAAAAACAGTATTCTTTGGATGAATTAATTGCGGGGATTACGCCAACCAATCGCCACTGAGGATTTTTCATCGTTTACATCTCGATCGTTTAATCGATTGTAACTTATTTTGTTGAGCAAGGATGCCCCCGTTAATGCGTTCGGCAAGGCTGTGCCTACGGCAGGCTGTCGCCAACGCCAACACATTCGTTCTATCCAACCTACAGATCTAGGCACGATTTGCCATAATAATGCGCGAACTTCCGGCTGCTGGATATTCTGTAATTTTGTATTCATGTTTTTCTAGCAAACTGATAGCACTTTCTACTTCTTTTCCAGAGCGACTAATTGGATTTGGCAACCAATCGGGTGCTTTGGTAGAATGGTCTCGAAAGACAATAATAATGCGTCCGTGGGGGCGAAGGACTCGATCGATTTCTCGGATCGATCGATCTGGATCTTGCCAAAACTGAAAAGAATGAATGGCAATAACCGCATCAAATCGATCGTCACCCCACGGCAAAGAATCATCTGTACCTTGATGAATATCGATTCTGTTGCCCAATCTTTTCTTAATCAACCGATTTGATGCGGTTTTGACCATTGTTTCGGTGGGATCGACACCTGCGACAAAGGTATTTGTGGTGGTCGATAGGAGCATTTCGGCAAAGCGACCAGTCCCAAACCCAATTTCTGAAAATCTTTCGTTGTCAGATGGAGCTAATGCTTGAAGTGTTTTTTGATAGGCATCAGCATTTGTCCATTCCATTAATTTTCCAAATAGTTTACCCGTAAAACCTGATGGACTTTGTGGTAATTTCATTGTTTCTTTTGACGATCGGCTAAAAATATTTAAACACTAAGCCCACTTCTTAAAAATCCCCTCCTTGGAGGGGATTTAATGGCACAAACTTAGCTTTTAAGAGCTTCTGCATCGTAACTGGACGACGTACTGGTGCAATTTCGGCAGTGGTTGGTGTTACCGTCCAATCGTATTTTTGCAGCAAGGTAGAGAGAATTATTTTCATCTCCATCTGAGCGAGTTCAACACCGATACAGCTATGCACACCACCTCCAAACCCAATTAGTGAATAGGGCTGTTTCTTATCTTCCTCACGCGGCGGCGCAAATCTGTCGGGATCGAAAGCATCTGGATCTTTGTAAATTTCGGGCAAGCGATGAGTTATCATCGGGAAAATAAAAATAAACCAACCAGCGGGGATGAGATAACCACCATATTCGATATCGGCGATCGCCATCCGACTAATTGCAAAAGCTGGCGGATAAAGGCGTTCGCCTTCTTTAATCGCATTCGTCAGATTGGGAAGTTGGCGCAGATGGCTCATCGAAATCGGCTCGTTCCCCATCACTTGCTGCTGTTCCTCTCGCAATCTTTGTCGCCATTCGGGACGATTGCCCAATTCAAACAATAACCAACTCAACAAACTGGAACTAGTATCACTACCCGCAAATAGCAGACCGATCGCTTGATTGACAACCTGCATTTCGGTAAACTTATTGCCATCTTCATCAACGGTATTTAGCAACAAACTCAGCACGTCTGTAGACTGCTCTAGATCGCCCCGTGCGGCTCTTTCTTGAATAACTTGGCAAATATAATCAACGATTTTACGACGGGCTGCTTGCCCTCTACCGTAAGCTGTGAGGGGATTATCCCACTTGACGACGCTACTCCGCGTACTGTCTACTAAAGTCGTAAACCACTCGCTGACTCGATCGATCTCTTCCGTCTTTTCGCTACCGAGAAAAATTTTGACGACGACAGTAAGCGTAATTTTGCGTAACTCCGTACTGAGATCCATCGCCCCCCGTTCGCCCCAATCAGCCATCGCATCATTAACAACCGACTGAATCGTGTCAAAGTAAGAGGCAATCGCTTGATGATGAAATACTGGCAAAATCAGCTTCCGACTGGTGCGATGCTGTTCCCCATCTTGGAGTAAAACAGTGTCATTACTGACGATCGGTTCCAACAATTTATTACCCAACCGCGACGACATTTTATCGACTCCATCCTTTAAAACCAGGCGATTGGCGGCTGGACCGACTAAACAAACAGCTTTACCGAATACTAAGGATGATGTTTTGAAAATGTTGCCATGATCTTGGTGCTTTTGCCAGTAAAATTCTTCTCGTTTTCTCAGAAAACCGATTAGTTCGCCAAAAATTGGCAATCCAAAGCTACCAGGCATCATCTCAGCGGATTTAAGCTTATTAGTCATAACAGCAATTTTTTCCAAATTGTGGCATAATTAAGTTTATGAGTAAGTCCTCATCTTTGTCAAGCGAGAAAACTCTCCGCCGTCAACCTCAGCAAAAACGCGGACAGCAACGGGTAGAGAAGATTTTAGTTGCCGCAGCGGAAGTATTTGCTGAGGCGGGATTTGCGGCGGCTACGATTCAACAAATCGCCGATCGAGCCAACACTGCCGTCGGTTCGATTTATCAATTTTTCCCAGACAAGTTAGCAATTTTTCACGCTTTATTCACAAAGCATCTACAACAATTAGATATCCTTGAAGCCGAATTTTTCAAGGGTGAGGTAAATTTTCCCCTAGTGGAGAGGATTAGTGATTATATGGATACTTATATCCGTTACGTTGAGCAACCAATTCCGCGCTGTATCATGCTGCAATACTACTTACGGCCGATCGAAGGGTTAGCCGAACTAATGGCGGATGTACCCGCTCGAATATCAGTACAGATCGCCAACCATGCCAATCTTTATCGCCAACGCAACCCCAATCTCAGCGTCGCCAAAAGTAAATTGCTCGCAGAGGTGGCTCAACATATGTGTAACAGCTTATTTCTCCGAGCGATTAAAAGTGACGTAGAACATCAACAAGAACTCTATGCAGAAATTAAAAATGTCCTCTATTGCTATCTCAATCCTCACATTGGCGACCATCTCCTCCCTTTGCACAGTGATAAGATGATATGTCCGGGCTGTCAGAGCGATCGAGTGGCTAAGAATGGTCGGCAACAAGACAAGCAACGGTATATCTGTAGAGGATGTGGGCGGCAGTTTGTCGATCGCTATGTCGAAAGAGGATATCCTCTAGAGATTAGGCAAAAATGTCTCGACCTCCATCAACAGGGAGTCAGCTTTCGTGAAATCGAACGGAGCACTGGAGTCTCGCACAATACGGTGATTAACTGGGTGAAGAGTCTTAATTAAGTATAGCAATCGATCTGTATAGCTCGCACTGCTTAACTATTAGAGGCTCAATTGCCTAAATGAAATTGAGCCTCTAATGACCTAAGTCGAGCCAGAGAAGTCGGGGTTTTGTGTCGCTCGAGATTATTATCGATCGACAGAACCCATAATAATATCTACACTACCCAAAATAGTTACCACATCCGCCACCTTTACCCCACGTAACAGGTGAGGCAGAATTTGGAGATTATTAAAGTCAGCAGCACGGATTTTCCACCGCCAAGGGAAAGCATTATCATCACCCATGATGAAAATACCCAATTCTCCCTTACCACTTTCTACTCGCACGTAATGTTCGCCTTTGGGAATCTTGAAAGTAGGTGCAATTTTTTTGCTGATGTACTGATAATCCATCCCATCCCACTCAGATTTTGGCCCAGCCGCAAGGCGTTTGGCTTCCAAGTTCTCATATGGCCCACCAGGTAGACCAGCGATAGCTTGGCGAATAATCTTCACCGATTCCCGCATCTCCCGAATTCGCACGAAATACCGCGCTAGACAGTCACCAGCAGTCTCATACTGGACATCCCAATCAAAGTCATCGTAGCATTCATATCGATCGACCTTGCGGAGATCCCACTTGACCCCAGAAGCGCGCAACATCGGCCCAGAAAGACCCCAATTAATCGCTTCCTCCCGACTAATCGTACCGACACCTTCTACCCGTCGCCGGAAGATGGGGTTATTGGTAATCAACTGCTCGTACTCATCCACCTTGGGAAAGAAATAATCGCAGAAATCTAAACATTTATCTACCCAACCATAAGGCAGATCTACCGCCACACCACCGATGCGAAAATAGTTATTATTCACCATCCGGTAGCCAGTCGCAGCTTCCCATAGATCGTAAATCAGCTCGCGTTCGCGGAAGATATAGAAAAATGGAGTCTGTGCGCCGACATCAGCCATAAATGGCCCCAGCCACAAGAGATGGTTGGCAATCCGATTCAGTTCCAACATGATGACGCGAATGTAGCTAGCGCGTTTGGGAACTGTAATATTTGCTAATTTCTCTGGTGCATTTACAGTTACTGCCTCGTTAAACATCCCCGCTGCGTAGTCCCAGCGGCTCACGTAGGGTACGAACATGATATTGGTACGGTTTTCGGCGATTTTTTCCATGCCGCGATGGAGATAGCCGATGACTGGTTCGCAATCGACCACATCCTCACCATCAAGGGTGACAATCAGCCGCAATACCCCGTGCATTGATGGGTGGTGCGGCCCCATATTTAGCACCATCGGTTCGGTTCTGGTTTCGAGTTGTGCCATAGTCTCTATTTCTCGATCGTACTCTAAAGTAAAATATTATTTCTGGTCAGGCTTCATATGTTCGGCGGAGCACAATCGTTAGCGTAGCCTCTGTGCCTAGGCAGACACAACCGCGAACGCAAATCACCTCTACTTATTATAAAGGGTTGAGAGTAGCTCGGATCCACAAAAAAAGACTGGGTACTCGATCGAGCACCCAGTCTTTTTTTAGCTATTTTTTGCTTATGTGAACTGCCCGCATCTACCACAAGGATAAATTTGAGCTTCCCAATTCGCCGGAAACAACCGCCACAACTAATAGTTGCTTTGGATTAACGTATCCTCCAAGGGCAGGAATCCTGGTTCCAAAGATTCAATCTTTTTACACTGAGTGACTAGCACTGAGTTTTGGCTTGAGCCATATGCCGATTAGCTTGGTTATCGCATGAGGCAGTTATGGTCAAGGCAATCTAATTATATCACAGAGAGTTAAAACCAACAGACTACAACTCTACCCATTTTCGGAGTAAATTAGCATGAGTTTTGGAGATCGTGTCAAACTCTGGACTTTTGCCATACTGCTTAAAAATCGATTGCCTTGTAGTGTCAAGATCGAATAGAATTTCGCGCTCCTCCATATTCCGTACCAAACTCTGTACCCAAGTTACAGCAGCCAAACGGATTCCCTTAGTTACAGGTTCTACCCGATGTAGAGTTGAAGACGGATAAATAATCATCGCACCTGCTGGAAGCTTGAACACCTGTTCGCCGTGGGTGCTTTCGATGACTAGTTCACCACCAGTATAAGTATCAGGATCGCTCAAAAATAGCGTGAGGGAAATATCCGATCGCATTATCCTATCTTCACAACTCATGATGGTATTATCAACGTGAGTGCCATAAGACATCCCCGGCTCATAACGACTAAACAGCGGTGGACGAACAACTTTCGGCCATACTGCCATGTGGAATACTGGATGTCGATCGATCGCCCTCATTACCGATTGTTGTAACGTCGTCAGTATACCCGATTCATCCTCTTGCACCTGAGTATTGTGTTTCACCAGCCGAGCGTGCCAACCAGCCGTCAATTTACCATCTACAAACGTAGCCTGCTCCAATTGAACCACAACGGTAGCCAGTTCATCAATATTTAGTACATCAGCAATACACATCAACATAATTCACCCCATCCTCAAGTCTAAGTAGGGCTAATTCATGAATTACCCCTACTTAGACTTCCAGTCCCCTTATTGAGCGAGCATCATCCAACCTTCTGCTGGCATATTCGCAATAACCTGTACCTTACCGCGACCATCAGGTTTGAGAATATATGCCATACCTTGAGGCTTGGGATAGATGCCCACTGCCGACTCAAACACGTCATCATGCCCTACCAGTACCGTATTAGTCTTGGGCTTGGGCATCGCTGTCAAGAATGGCATCACCGCCGTTTTCATTTCTAGCCTTTGAGCAGGGGTATATTCCTCAGCTTTAACGAAATTTAAGGCTGAAGTCCTTTGGTAGGTGCCAAAAGCCAGATCCGCAGTTTGCCAAGAGCGACAGTAGTCACTAGAGAAAACTCTACCAACCGGAATTTTCGCTTTGCGGAATCCAAATCCGATCGATTTTGCTTGTTTCCAGCCCTTATCACTAAGCGTACGCTGGGTGCCACAGTTGGTTAGATCGAGTTTTGGATCTGCTTGATCTGCATAATCCTTATCGGTTTGAGCATGACGGATATAGATGACATATCCGCCCTTCCGCAATTCCTTCAGTAATGCTTTGCCACTAATTTTGCTTTTGAACTCCTGCTTATAACCTTCTGCACCAGGGGCGGGAGTTGCTCCGGGGGCTGGAGGAGTACCGCCTTCACCACCTTCGCCGCCTTGGGCGAGCAAAGCAGAATTGGGTAGCGATGCCACTGTCAATACGCGATCGCTTTCCGCCGCGACGAGATTACTATGGGTGACAATTGCAGTTGACGCAACACCTGCCAAAACATAGGCACCAACGCCCATCCATATTTTCAACTTACCTTGACTCACTATCGCTTCACTCCTGTATTATCTAAATTAGATGACATTAATTGATATTAAAACTTAGTTAATTTTGTCGAATAGAAAAGATCGACTAAGTGGCAGACCATTTAATGATGCAAGATTTGAGCTTCATCAAGTAATATACTTGATGAAAACTATTATCGATAGTGAGTGTATCATGATGGTTAATGAAAATCAATGTCAAAATGGTCACATTTCTTGAATAGACCTCGAACCCTACGGCTAGCGATCGATTCTCCACAAGGACGAGTAAAATTCGAGCCAATATCTACATCCTCAGTAAAAGTATTTACTTCAGTTGTATGGCGATGACTTCAACCATCAGCAAACCAACCGCTACAACCCCACTCATCCACCCCCCAAATAGTAGTTATTACCGAACCCGCGAACCAAAATTACTGTGTTAGGATGAACAAACAAGACAAGCAGCAGGGGATGGAAAACAGCCATGTTTGAACGCTTTACAGAAAAAGCCATTAAAGTAATCATGCTGGCCCAGGAAGAAGCACGTCGCCTGGGGCACAATTTTGTCGGTACCGAGCAAATCCTTCTAGGATTAATTGGCGAAGGTACTGGCGTAGCGGCTAAAGTCCTCAAATCGATGGGAGTAAATCTCAAAGACGCACGGATAGAAGTCGAGAAAATTATCGGACGTGGCTCTGGCTTTGTTGCCGTTGAAATCCCCTTCACACCGAGAGCGAAGCGCGTTCTAGAGTTGTCTCTAGAAGAAGCCCGCCAACTCGGACACAACTATATCGGTACAGAACACCTGCTTCTTGGCTTGATTCGCGAAGGCGAAGGCGTAGCCGCCAGAGTACTGGAAAACCTTGGTGTGGACTTGACCAAAGTTCGGACACAGGTAATTCGGATGCTGGGTGAAACCTCCGAAACCGCTACAGCTACCGCAGGTGGACGTGGTGGTAGTAACAAAACCCCGACTCTAGACGAGTTTGGTTCCAACCTGACCCAAATGGCTCATGATGGTAAACTAGACCCAGTTGTCGGTCGAGCCAAAGAAATCGAACGAGTAATCCAAATCCTCGGTCGGCGGACAAAAAATAATCCCGTCCTTATCGGCGAACCAGGTGTTGGTAAAACAGCCCTAGCAGAAGGTTTAGCTCAAAGGATTGCCAACCAGGATATCCCAGATATTCTCGAAGACAAACGGGTTGTCACCCTTGATATCGGCTTACTCGTCGCTGGTACCAAGTACCGTGGTGAATTTGAGGAACGCCTCAAGAAAATCATGGATGAAATCCGCCAAGCTGGGAATGTGATCCTGGTCATTGACGAAGTTCACACCTTGATCGGTGCTGGTGCAGCAGAAGGTGCCATCGATGCCGCAAACATCCTCAAGCCTGCCTTAGCGCGGGGTGAGTTACAATGTATCGGTGCGACCACCCTTGACGAGTATCGCAAACACATCGAACGGGATGCAGCTTTAGAGCGACGGTTCCAACCAGTCATGGTCGGCGAACCCAGCGTCGATGAAACCATCGAAATTTTATACGGTTTGCGGGAACGCTACGAGCAACACCACAAACTCAAAATTACCGATGACGCACTCGTCGCCGCAGCAAAACTAGCCGATCGCTATATTGCCGATCGCTTCTTGCCAGACAAAGCCATCGATCTCATGGATGAAGCAGGCTCCCGCGTCCGCCTCCTCAACTCCCAACTCCCCGCAGCAGCAAAAGAATTGGACAAAGAGTTGCGCAAAGTCCTCAAAGAGAAAGATGAAGCCGTCCGCTCCCAAAACTTCGAGACAGCGGGAACCCTCAAAGACCGCGAAATCGAAATCAAAGCGGAAATCAAAACCATCGCTCAAAACAAGAAAAACAACGCAGCGACTGGCGATGAAGTAGCTCCCGAAGTTACCGAAGAAGACATCGCTCAGATTGTCGCCTCTTGGACGGGCGTTCCGGTCAGCAAATTGACCGAAACAGAGTCCACCAAACTGCTGAATATGGAAGAAACCCTCCATCAGCGGTTGATCGGTCAGGAAGAGGCTGTCAGGGCTGTCTCCAGAGCGATTCGTCGCGCTCGTGTCGGCCTGAAAAATCCTAACCGTCCGATCGCGAGTTTCATCTTCTCCGGGCCAACTGGAGTCGGTAAAACCGAACTGACCAAAGCCCTCGCGACCTACTTCTTCGGTGCAGAAGAAGCGATGATTCGCTTGGATATGTCCGAGTACATGGAACGTCATACCGTCTCCAAACTCATCGGTTCGCCTCCAGGCTACGTCGGCTATAGCGAAGGTGGTCAACTTACCGAAGCCGTCCGTCGTCGTCCCTACACCGTCGTACTATTCGACGAAATCGAGAAAGCGCATCCAGACATCTTTAATATGCTCTTGCAGATTTTAGAAGATGGTCGCCTCACCGATGCCAAAGGACGCACCGTAGACTTCAAGAACACCCTAATTATCCTCACCTCGAACATTGGTTCCAAAGTGATCGAGAAAGGTGGTGGTGGACTAGGATTTGAGTTCTCGGACAACAAAACCGAAGCAACTTACAACCGCATCCGCAGTTTGGTAAACGAAGAACTGAAGAACTACTTCCGTCCTGAATTCCTCAACCGTCTGGACGAAATCATCGTCTTCCAACAGCTCACCAAGCCGGAAGTCAAAGAAATCGCCGACATCATGCTCAAGGATCTATTCGGTCGTTTGACAGAGCAGGGGATTCAGCTAGAAGTCACCGACAGGTTCAAGGATCGACTCATCGAAGAGGGTTACAACCCCGCTTACGGTGCGCGTCCCCTCCGTCGTGCCATCATGCGCCTACTAGAAGACATCCTCGCAGAGGAAATGCTCACTGGTCGTCTCAAGGATGGTTCGGTAGCGATAGTAGACATGGGTGAAGATGGTAAAGCCGTCGTGACTCCCAAGCAACAAGATACAATTCCAATGACTGTACCTGACTTATTAGCACCTGCTGAATAGATTGGTTAATAGTTAAATCAAAAAGGGACGCATAATGCGTCCCTTTTTGTTATTGATGGTTGGAAGAGATACCCCCAGATCCCCGACTTCTCCGAGAAGTCGGGGATCTTAGCGTCGTCATTGGGCATTTCGATCTCAATTAGCCATGTTGGGGGTAGAAGTAATTAATCAACGGTGCTATGCTGAATCACCGAGAGATGTGCTTCTTTATTTTTTGGGCAAGTTAGTCGTTGGCGGAGCCTGCCGTAGGTAATTGGCTCAATGACTTGATACACCAAGCTAGAGACTCTCGATCGGTATTGAGCAGATTATGCTTTGATAATTCTGCATCGATAAATTTAGCCGCAGAAATGATTTGCTTTCTGACCTCATCAATAGATGACTTAGCCTCAAATGTTCTGCCATTTTCACCAGAAAATGTAACCTCTTGCGAGGATCTATCGATCGTCACCATTAAATAATATGGCCCATCCATGAAAGAAAGTTTAATATTATCTTCTTCACCTCTAATCATTGGTACGATCGCATTAGTCCACCAACCCAAAACAAGTATGCCAAAATCCAACCAGGGATCCATTGGATAATATAAACCATTATCAACCCAAGCTATATCAAACAGAAGTTGTCCACCTTCTCGGATATATTTATTCATTGCATGAGAGTCGATTCTAACTTCTAATTTCATATTAATTTTAATAGTGTATTTTTTATATTTTAAAAAATAGGAAGATAGGTTGTGAAATACTTTGTTTGATAGAGACAGACAATTCAAATTAGTAGATTGCCTGCCTCACTAGAACGGGAGACGCTATGTGGTTATTTTATTTTAACAGGATAAGCTGTTTCTACAAATCCTGTATCTGCATTTTGCCAAAACTCAATTGTGTACTTTGTCTCTGGATCGTATGCACGATATCTAATTCGTGTTGATGTTGCAGGAGGTATGGGTCGCTGGATCTCCACTTTTCCTCTATCTTTCCAAGCTCTTTGAACACATGCTTGAATTTGATTATCTGTCATCTAGCCTGTTGTTATGCGATCGCGGGTTTAGCATTGTCTAAATCTTAGTTATCTTTTCACAGAGGCTATTTAACAAATGTAATTTCTTCATAGACTTGCTCGATTGAAAATGAAAGAGAGAAATAGCCCCAGATCCCCGACTTCTCCGAGAAGTCGGGGATCTTAGCGTCTCAATAGTTTGAGAGCGAAGATAAGATCGGAGAGGATCGGCATCACCTTAATGATGGCTATAATTGATAAGATGTGATGGAAGTGAGTCTGTGTCTCGTAGCGATATTAACCGTATTAGAGAAAAAATTCGATTTCGCCAGTACGATATAGCAACTGGAGTAAAAATTACTGAAAGAACCGAACAAATTCCGGTGATGTATTTAGAGTCTGCATGATATCCTAGCATCATAACTAAATCAAAATATTTAAAATACTCACCATCCAAAAAATATTTAAACGATCGGTAACGAATTATCATGACAGAGATTTTACCAAATGATTGGTGATTCGCCGAAATAATGCGAAGACAATCCAGCAATCATTACAGAGTTATCGTTATCAACTAATCTCAATCCAAAATCCCGCTTGGTGTGCTCCACTGTCAACTGGGCGGGTCACCCGAGCCGTGGGAACAAAGGACACTCCCTTACATCCGCAAAATCCAAAATCCAAAATCAGATTGCTTTAGCAGTAAATAAGATCGAAGCAGGTTGTTGGGTTGTGGGGTGAATGGGTTCGCAGATCTTAATTAAATTGAATCCACTGTCGATGAATAGAGTCGTCCAATTTGCCAAGGTTCTAAAGTACCAGGGTGCTGGATCTGTAAAATCTGAATGAAAGCCATTCCAAGAGCCTTCGCGCCAACCATCTCGATAAGGCAGATTTTCACATGCCATAATTGGATGTAAAGTTTGGACGATAAATATACCGTCAGGATTTAGTAATGATGGAATTATTTTAAATAATTGTTCGACTGATTCTTTACCAAACAAACTAAAATTGCAAGCGATCGCATCTACAGATACATCTAGCTCGCCCACAGCAATTTGTTCGTAAGAAAGCAATCTGAAGTCTTCACTTCCAGCTTTTTTCGCACTATCGATTAAAGCAGGTATTGCATCAACACCGATCGCCTGAATACCTCTAGCCGATAGTTCGCGAGTCAACCAACCTTCCCCACAACCAAGATCCAATAAAGATGTCGGCGCATGACTGAGAATTGCCTCAACGATCGATCGATCTGTAACTAATTTTCGACTCTCAATTTGGCTCTCTCGAACTGCGATCGTCCAGGGTATAGCGTTCTTGTGCCAAGAATCAACTATCTCGGCATCACTAAATTTATCCATTACTTAAATTAGGGGTAAAACCAGGGTGAAGAAATAATAAACTAGTGGTGCAGTAAAGATATAACTATCAGTTCGATCGAGCATACCACCATGTCCGGGAATCAGATCGCCCGAATCTTTTACACCCGCATCGCGTTTCATCACTGACTCGGTGAGATCTCCCAACAAACTAGTCAATCCAATCAGACTACCCAAAGCAATACCACCAATATACCAGTGATGCCAATGCAATAACCAAGCTCCAGTCATGGCGATACCCACACTACCTAAAATCCCAAACGTCGCTCCTTCTACTGTCTTCTTGGGGCTGATTTCCGAGAGTTTGGTACGCCCCAACCATTTCCCAAATAAATAAGCACCAATATCTGCTGCCCAAACGCACATGAAAGAAAGTAAGGTAATGGTGAAGGCGGGTGGTAAAGTAGCGATGTCGAAATGGGTGAGAAATATCGATACATCAGTACTGAAGGGAAATGAGGTGGATGTGACAGGATCTAAGCCTACCCGGAGCCGAATCCAGTAGCTCGGCAAATAACCCCCGTAGAATAGTCCGAATAGAGACGTAGAAATATCCGCGATCGAGGCTATTTTGGGCAGGAACAGCAGGTAAAAGCAAATTAGGGTACCTGCGATGGGAAATAGCGCGTCATCGATTCCAGAGCCAAATGCACCAACTACAAGTAAGATTTGACTGACGATGAGGGAGATCTTTGTGGCTGGCTCGATGCCTTTGGCTTGAACTAGTTTGAAATATTCACTTTGTCCCAGAAAGACAATGATACACATGCCGATCGTAAAGTACCAGCCACCTAGCAATAACATACTTAGAGCTACAGCGATCGCTACGATGGTACTAATAATCCGAGGTAAAGGCATTTCGAGGGTGAGGGATGAGGGGTGAGGGGTGAGGGGTCAGGGGTGGGAGGGTGGGAGAGTGGGAGGGTAGGAGGGTAGGAGGGTAGGAGGGTAACAACTTTTTCCCAGTCTCCTAGTCTCCTAGTCTCCCAGTCCCCCCGTCCCCCCCTCTCCCCCTCTCCCGTCTCTCACTCTAGCTTCTCCGCGCTCAAAATGAACATCGGATCGACAGCAACGAGGCGACGACTATTGCCTCTGGTTTCAAGACGGTTGACAGCAGCCTGAACGACTTCTATGTTACGTCCTTGAAGCCGATCGAAAGTTTGGGAAATCTCATAAAGCGTATCTAAACTAGCTGCGGTAACGACTACGCGCCCCGTGTTGGGTAGATATTCCCATACTCGCTCTAGGATCGGTTTAATTGCGGTACCACCCTCGATACAGACTCGTTGCGGCTGGGTGGGAATGTCTTTGAGACACTGTGGTGCGCTACCGATAATCACTTTGACGTTACTGACTTCAAATCGATCGCAGTTGAGCTGAATCAGGTTGGCTACTTCCTCATCGCGCTCGATCGCAATAATTCGAGTGTGAGGGCATAATAACCCAATTTCCACCGGAATTGTCCCCGTCCCCGCCCCAATATCCCACAATACCGAATCCGACTCCAATTTCAACGCCGAAATCAGCAACAATCGAATCTCTCGCTGACTCATGGGAATCCCTGGAAGTCGCTCGAATAGCTCGTCGGGGATGCCTGGGGATACATATTTCCAAAGTTTGGACATGGTTCTAGGATATGTGGGGGAGTCTTCATCCCCATCTTACACTAGGGGATCGTTCGAGGTCGATCGATGTCAAGTTCAGACTAGCTGCGAGGAATAATGGATTTTAAGGAATCTAATAGATTTTAACCCGCGATCGATGACATAACCAAGGTTTTCCATCCCAATGATTATTTTAGAGTCTCCTGGAAAACCATGAAAACACCAAGAATTGTGTATATTGCGATCGTGGGAATTAGTCTATCTATTGTGACTAAATTTATCCCGGCTTCCACAGCTACATCTATCTGTGAAGCTGCTCATAATCTAGATCGGGTCAGTTGTGGGGATAAAATCCTCCTGATCCCTGCTGGTGGAAAGAACCGCCGCGAGAAAGAAGCTGGATTTGCAGCCATTAAGAAAAAAGATTTTCGTCAAGGGATCGAATTACTTCAAAAAGACCACGATCTGAGCAAAGATCCAGAAACCCTAATCGCTCTAAATAACGCTAGAATTGCCCAAGATCGCCCTCAAAACGTCAAAACGATCGCCGTGGTGATTCCCAGCAGTCAAACACCAGAATTTGTCTCAGTTAGCATCCTCAAGGGGGTAGCCGAAGCCCAGAGGGAATTCAATCAAAAAGAAGGCGGATGGAAGCTAGTAGT
The DNA here is from genome assembly GCA_031422115.1 of Chamaesiphon sp. VAR_4_metabat_408. Taxonomy (GTDB): domain Bacteria; phylum Cyanobacteriota; class Cyanobacteriia; order Cyanobacteriales; family Chamaesiphonaceae; genus Chamaesiphon. The sequence goes on from JANOPX010000350.1 coordinate 20,077, forward strand.
CGTGCTGGCGGATGATAGTAACGATCCGACAGAAGGGAAGAAAGTTGCTGAAGAACTAGTCAAATACCAAGATATTCTCGCAGTTTTAGGCCACTATAGTTCCAACGTTACTGTAAATGTTAAAGATATCTACAATCAATCGCGTACAGTCCTCCTGTCAGCCACTAGTACTGCTGACGATCTCACTAATAAGGGTGATAATAATTACTTTTTTCGGGTAGTTAGCAGTACTCAAGTCAGTGGCGAACACCTCGCCAAGAAATGGGCAGCCAAGCCAGAAAAGATCGCTCTATTTTACACCCCTAATAAAAAGTTTAGTGAATCCTTCCGCAAGTCATTCTTAGCCCATATTCCATCCGGTAGTGTCGTCAAAGAATTCGATCTGAGCAACCGGAATAATGCCGCCCAAGAAATCACATTTGCTAAAGCCGCTGGAGCCAAGACGATCGTAATTATACCTGACGCATATACGGATGCAAACGAACGCGATCGAGTCCTATCGGTTATCAAGGCAACTCAGGGAAAATTACCAATTTTAGGTGCTTCAATCCTGCAAGATGCTTACCTATTTAAGATCGATTCCCTGAGTTTGAAAAACTTAGTAATTAGTATCTCGGTTCATCCTAGCGATCGCCAATTTATTGATGAAGCACGATTAAAGCAAGCTCCAAATTGGTGGGGTTCTAAAGCTCAACTTCACGAACGAATTATTAATAGCTATGACGGAATGCAAGTATTATTATCTGCCCTAGATAAATCAACCGATAGGAAAACTGTTCATCAAACGATCGCCGATTCCAATTTTAATGTTCGGGGAATTACAGGCAAAATTAGTTTCCAAGGCTCAAACCGCGCTGAGAAAATTGACAGTTTAGTCAAACCTAGTGCTTGCACAGAAACTAAATGTGACTTTGAATTAGCTAACTAAATTAGTAGATATTCGATCGATCCTCCAATCTCCTCGAAAGTCTAACCAAAATAGATAGACGTTAATATTTGACGTTTAGCATACATTTATTTATTAGAAGTCGAAAAATATGCAAAATGCAATCAATTGGTTATTCGGTGATGAACTTGGTAAGTCGATAAGTACCAGCTTCAACTGGCTACTAGAAGCTCCACCAGAACGATCGCCCAAAGCTGACAAAACTAGCAATGAAATTACCATCGAACACGCATCTCAATTACTAGAATTGATGCGATCGAAAGTATTGAATCTTCAACAGGTTGTCATCCAAGTTGACCGAAGTAATCAGAAAAATCAACATCAATATTATCTGAAAGAGCAACGTCTTCAAGAATTAAATGCAATGGTATTAGAATACAAACGCATGGGCAAGATTGTAGAAGCACGATTGGCGATGGTAAAAGCGATTGGGATCGAACGAATTTTGCCTGAATTCAAAGCAAAGTTAGCAAGTTCTGAGGAAATGCTGATGCGAGTGCATGAAATTCATATTCAGAAAGAATCTGAATTGTCATTGCTAGAAATTGATGTAGAAAATATGAAAGCTTATATCGCGATGAATGGTCATCATGACGAGAAATCTCAAGATTTAATCGCTCTTCAGGAGAAACTTCGGCATAGTTCGATCGAAGCCGAAGATCGGTGTCGAGAAATTCAGATTGAATCTCAGTTAACTAATTCATCCAATCGTGATTTCGGAGAAACTATGAATACCCAAGATCTTGACGATCGAATTGCGAAGCTTGGCGATTAAGATCTTTCTTATATAATAAAAATGCTTACTCCCTTCCTGCCAGAAGAATATAGATAATGCTTGAACCTTATTACTGCCTGACGATTATTTTTTAACCGCAGAGACGCAGAGGGCGCAGAGGGTATAAAGAAAAAGATCTTCTATAGTCTTTGAGCGGAAAGGGAGTAGAAGCTGGACTTTCTAGAATTACCGCAGATTCAAAGGCTTCTCCAAGAAGCCTTTGAATCTGATATCTCCAATTCCCAAAGTCTAGTTTTTAGCAGTTTGCAGTATAATATAAATAATGAAGAGCCACTAAATCAAATATCTATGACTCGAATAGTCTGCAAAGTTGGATCGTCACAACCGACAATTTCACCGCCTAAATCTAGAACCTGTCGTAAATAATCTAGAGCCTCGATCGTAATAATTTCACCAGGGATTAGAATTGGAATTCCTGGGGGATAGGGGCAAATAGATTCAGCACTTATTTTACCAGTGGCTGAATCGCTGGATACAACTAGAGTATTCGAGCGAGTAGCTTGACGTGGTGTAATTACCATCTCAGTCAAAATTTTATCTGGCGGCTGAATTTGAGCGAGATTTAACGATTCTCCAGGGGAGAGGCTATGCCAACGATCTCCTCGATGATTTAAAGCTAATTCGGTGAATGCTGCTACTAATCGATCGATATCAACTCTAGTATTTCCCAAACTAATGATAAAGGTTAAATGTTGCAATGAGGGCAATTCGGCAGTTATTCCCAATTCATCACTTAATATTTCGTCGGCGGCAAATCCAGTCAGATTTAAACCTGTAACAGTGATAGTCAATCGAGTGCGATCGAGATAACTAAATCCAGGCGTAGGACGATCTAATTCTACTACCGAAAGCCCGTCGATCTGTGAGATTTTTGTTCTAGCTAGTTCGGCGAGTTCGATCGTTTTTGTCATCAATTCTCGCCCATACAAAGCCATTTGTTGACGAGCGGCATCCAGGGAAGCCAAAAGTAAATAACTAGGGCTAGTTGATTGTAACAATCGCAGAGCTTGACTGACACGCGATCGACAAATTAAATCCCCACTCACATGGAGCATCGCCGATTGTGTCAAAGCACCCAATAACTTGTGTGTCGATTGCACCACCAAATCCGCACCTACAGATAATGCTGATGGCGGTAAATCGGGATGGAAGCCAAAATGCGCCCCATGCGCCTCATCGACTAGTAATGGTAAACCATAACCATGCACGATCGACGCAATGGCCGCCAAATCCCCACACGAGCCATAATAAGTCGGATAGACTACCATCACAGCCTTGGCATCGGGATGTTGATCTAGGGCAAATTTAACTGCCGCTGGAGTGATACAGTGAGCGAGATCCAAGACTCGATCGTATTCTGGTGTAATAAAAATCGGCACCGCACCCGCATGAATCAATCCTGCAATAGCTGAAGAATGAATATTACGCGGCAAAATAATCTTCTCACCTTCGCCACATGTCGCCAAAATCGCCGCCATCACTCCCGCCGTCGAGCCATTCACCAAAAACCACGTCTGTTGCGCACCAAATGCTGCTGCGGCGAGGATTTGCGCCTCTTCAATAATTTCTCCTGGTGCATGGAGATTATCCAACCCTGGTAATTCGGGCAAATCCCACCCAAATACAGCACTTCCCCAGACATTTTTTAGTCTTTGATTCATCCCCACCCCGCGTTTATGTCCTGGGGTGTAAAATGGAGCGTGAGATTTGTCTACCCATGCCTGAAGTGCATCGATAATTGGGGTTTGGTGCTGATTCGATTCGATGGTGCTTTGAGTATACATCCCTGAGCTAAGATCCAATCTAGATAAAATTAAGTACCGCTCTTATCAATTTAATCGTTATGGCAGCCGAAATCATCATCAAGAATCACAGATTTACATTCGATCGACAAATGAATTTTAACCTTGGCATTCTCTGAACAGATTCAATTATGAACGATCGGATTGAAATATATGGTTATCATGGAACTAGCAAGACTAAAGCCATGAATATCCAGCGCAACGGATTTGTTGCTAGCGATAATGACTATGATTGGTTGGGTACGGGAATATACTTTTTTCAGGATGCACCAATTCGAGCCAAACAATGGGCAACACAACAGCATCCAAAAGATCCAGCCGTAATTCGCGCCCTCATCCGCTTAGACAATTGTATTGATTTATTCGATATCACTTGGCAACCATTACTGAAAAAAATATATAATTCCTTTGTAGAACGGTATCGATTGACAAATCGACTATTACCCAAGCAAAACCCAAATCGCTCCAAAGCTCACCGTTTGGATTGTGCATTTTTAAATTATAGTATCGAATTCCTTGACCTTCTGGGGCAACCAGCCGATAGTGTGAGGGCAGTATTCATGGAAGGAGATCGATTATTTCCTGATTCTGCCATTTTCGATTTGGCTCATGTTCAAATAGCCATTAGGAATCCAGATCTAATTATCAAAATTGAGATACTCGAAATATAAGGAAATATTAAAATGTTAGATATAGCCAAAGCCACAGAAGCACTAACACATCATTTTGCCACTGTAAGTGATGAAGAATTTCTGGCTAACTTGAAAAAGTTTTGTCCAGAATTGTTTGAGGAAGAAGAGCGGGATGCAAAATTAGAGAAAATTAAAAATGATGAGATTTATCAACAAGCGAAAGAAGATAATAAAATAGAGATTGCCCACAAACTTCTAGCAAAAGGACTTAGCGTTCAAGAAGTCGCTGAAATAGTAGAATTAGATGTCGATTACCTCTCTGCTTAGGCAGACGCTCCGCGTTGGCGTTGGCGTTGGCGAAGCCTTTGCCTTAGCAAAAGCCTCTGCCTGCGCAGAAGCCTTGCCTTGGCATTACGGCGCGGCTACGCCAACGATTACAATGAGCTTTATACTTCGATCGCAATACAAAGGTCGCCAGATCGTAACCAGTGCAAACTTCACACAAGCGGTTCGCCAGATCGCCGAATATCCACTCGAATCTACCCATAACTATATCCATCCTTTTTATGTACACATTTAAAAGCACTTAAAGCTCCTCCAATTCTTTGTTTTCCAATCCTCACTTCTAGTCGAGTCGCTGATTGCACTACCACTCGTCCTCTCTCTCCTGTTG